>DATGFY010000189.1:0-2722 GCA_035308785.1 Bacteroidota bacterium
TATTCAACTAACTTCTCATGATTAAAGGCAAGAAGGTACTCGTCGGCGTGACCGGGGGGATCGCGGCGTACAAGATTCCGTGGCTGGTGCGCCGGCTGAAAACGGAAGGCGCCGAAGTGCAGGTTGTTATGACCGAATCGGCGCAGCAATTTACCACTGCGTTCACTCTTTCCACTCTCTCCGGCAACGAAGTCATCACCGGGACGTTTCCTCAACACGATACGAAACTTGTCCGTTCGCGGACGTGGCATGTCGATCTTGGCCGCTGGGCGGATTGCATGGTCGTTGCACCTGCAACGGCGAATACGATAGCGAAGCTCGCCTCAGGGATTTCCGATAACGCTGTGACAACGCTTGCGCTCGCGTTGCGCTGTCCCCTTCTGGTTTCACCTGCGATGGATCTCGATATGTGGGATCACGCAACGACAAAATCCAACGTCGCAAAACTGCAGGAGCTTGGGTATGTTGTCCTTCCGCCTGATTCGGGAGAATTGGCGAGCGGATTGAGAGGCGCCGGGCGTCTTCCCGAAGTTGAAGTCATTGTCGAGGCGGTCGACCGTCTGCTTTCGCACGCATCGCGCGATTTGGAAGGCGTAAAGATTGTCGTCTCTGCCGGACCCACGCACGAACCGATCGATCCGGTGCGGTTCCTCGGCAATCGGTCATCCGGAAAAATGGGATTTGCGATTGCCAACGCCGCAGCCCAACGCGGAGCATCGGTAACACTTGTGAGTGGCCCGGTGCATCTGCAGACGCCGAGGAATGTCCGCCGGATTGACGTTGAAACCTCGCGCCAGATGTTTAACGCAATCGCCAAAGAATCGAAGAATGCCGATGCGTTGGTGATGGCCGCGGCGGTCGCCGATTTTACCCCCGCGAAAACCGCTTCTCAGAAAATCAAAAAGGAAAAGCTGAACTCGGGCGGGTTGGAGTTGCATCTCACTACGACAAAAGATATTCTTGGTTCCGTTGCAGAAAACAAAAATGGGAAAGTCATCGTCGGGTTTGCGCTGGAAACTGAGAACGGGTTAGCCAATGCGCGCAAGAAACTGAAATCGAAGAATCTGGATTTGATTGTGCTTAATAACCCGCACGATGAAGGCGCCGCGTTCGGCAGCGATACGAATGTGGTAACAATGATTTCCTCCAAAGGAGCGGCGACGAAGCTGAAGAAGATGTCGAAGTTCGACGTGGCAAATGAGATTTTGGACCGCGTTGCGCCATTCGTTAAGAAAAGAAGTGGTCGGAAGAATGGCCGACACTAAGGAAGAACTCGCCTCGTTAATTTCCCAAACGCAAGATTATCTGCGCATGCAACAGGATCTATTCGGAAATGCAATCTTCCTCGAGAAGGCGGGAAAGAAGCCCGCGGCAGCGGTTCAAGCGCCTGGCACTATGGGGAACCCGGATGAACCGTGGACGAAGGCCGATTCTCTCGATGCGCTGAATGGGCAGATTTGCAACTGCCTGAAATGCGGCTTGGGGCCGACGAGGACAAAGTTCGTCTTCGGCGTCGGCAATCCGAAAGCGGATATCGTGTTCATTGGCGAAGGGCCGGGTGCGGATGAAGACCGGACGGGCGAACCGTTTGTGGGTCGTGCGGGCCAGTTGCTCAATAAGATCCTGGCCGCTATTAATCTGAAGCGCGAAGAAGTGTATATTTGTAATATTGTGAAGTGCCGTCCGCCCAACAACCGCGAGCCGCAGCCCACGGAGATGGAAACGTGTACTCCGTATCTGTACAAACAGTTGGAATTAATCAAACCGAAATTTATCGTCTGTTTGGGACGCATTGCCGCGCAATGGCTATTGCAATCCACGGAAACACTCGGCGCTCTCCGCGCCCGCGACCATACATTTATGGGCGCGCATTTGATTGTGACGTACCATCCCGCCGCATTGCTAAGAAACGAATCGTTCAAGCGCCCGACGTGGGAAGACATGAAGAAATTGAGAAAACTCTATGATGAATCGAAAGCCGCGTAAGCATGGCAGATAACACATCCACATATCCACGGACGTCCGCAGTTTTTTCCGAAGGGCGCGTGCCGCCGCAGGCAATGGACATCGAAAAAGCCGTGCTCGGCGCGATGCTCATGGAAAAAGAAGCGGCATCCAAGGTGATCGAACTGCTCGACGGATCGAGTTTCTACAATCCTCAGCACGCGAAGATTTTCGAAGCGATGGTCGCGCTCTATTCCAAGGATGAGCCGCTCGACGCTGTGACTTTGGTGGAAGAACTGCGCCGGCGCGGTGCCTTAAATGCTGCGGAAGATCCCGCCTACATTACCGAGATGACAATGAACGTCACCTCGGCTGCCAACGTGGAATACCACGCGCGGATCGTGCTGGAAAAGGCGCTCATGCGGAGTCTCATCTCGGCGACGACAGAGGTCGCTGCCCGGGCGTACAGCGATTCGGAAGATCCGCTCGATCTGCTCGACGAGGCGGAATCGAAGATTTTCCAGATTTCCGAAAAACGGTTGAAGAAAACCTTCACACCCATCGGTGCTGCGCTCCACGAAACATTCGAAGTCCTCCAAGACATTCATGGCAAGCACGGCGGTGTCACGGGCGTGACAAGCGGATTCCCCGAACTCGACGATCTCACCGGCGGATTTCAGAACTCCGATATGGTCATCATTGCGGGACGCCCCAGCCAGGGGAAGACCGCCTTTGCGCTTGCCGTCGCAAAAAATGCCGCCACGAACAAACAAAAACC
>DATGFY010000190.1:0-3967 GCA_035308785.1 Bacteroidota bacterium
GTGTTGGGGTACGGGTGCCGACTATCGCCAATGAATATCGATCAGAGGGATCGAACATGCCCCGCAAAAAGAGGAATACGGGCGGATCGTAGATTTTCTTCAGCAGCTCGGGATAGTTCTTATCCCAGTACGTTATAATCCCGCCGCCAATCTTATTGATCATCGATAATTGTTTCTCGGCGTGCTTCTTCGCGAGATCAAGATCGTCGCTCTTCAGGAAGTGCGAAATTTGCGATGCGATCTTCTTGTGAATGCCCTCCACGCGCGCGAATTCTTTTGGTGAAGCGTCGTAAATTTGTGTATAATCTTCGAAATGCGAACTAAGCATCCGGAGCCGGTTGGAACCGATGTTCGGGATTTGATTAAGCACAAGAAGATCGAACGCAGGAATCATTTCCGGTTTCCAACTGAGGCAATTCGATTCTTATAATTCTGCGCAAGGTTAGTCGCGGCTGTGAATGTAGGCGCTTCGGCGATGATGCGAATAATCGGCTCTGTATTCGATTTGCGCAGATGAACCCACGAATCCGCAAACGCGATGCGGACGCCGTCTTCCGTATTCACCTCTCCGCCGTTTGATCGGTCATCTGCGATCGATTGTAAGGCAGCATCAGGAGAACTGTCCGTTAACTCTACTTTTTCTTTTACAATTGTGTATTGCGGCAATGACGCTTTAAATTCAGTGACGGTTCCGTTGAATTCGGCCAACTGCTGAAGGATCAATCCAATCCCAACGATAGCATCTCTACCCAAATGTACCTCTGGCAGAATAACTCCGCCGCTTCCTTCACCTCCGACTATTGCGCCTATGGATTCCATTTTCGTGGCAACATTGATCTCCCCCACTGGCGTACGGACAACGTTTGCTGAGTACCTCATCGCAATATCCTCCACTGCTCTGGTGGTAGAGAGATTCACAACAACGGTGTTTGGGGCCTTGCGTTTACTAAGGATGAGATTGATGGCTGTCGTAATAGTGTACTCTTCGCCAAATGGTTCTCCTTTATCGGTAATAAGCACCAGCCGATCAACATCAGGGTCAACAACAATTCCGAAATCGGCTTTCTCTCGGACAACGGCCGCGCAAACTTGTTGCAGGTTTTCAGGTACCGGCTCAGGTTTCCGCGCAAAGACACCGCTGAGTTCGCAATTCAATGGTACAAAATCTACGCCGAGACGTTCGAGTAGTTTGGGAACAATCGCTCCGCCCGCCGCATTGATGCAATCGAGAACGACTTTAAATTTTCTCTTGCGTATTTGTTCCGCGTTGATATATGGCAAACTCAAGACCAGATCGATATGCATATCGATAAAGGAGTCGTCCGGTGTGTGCTTCCCGACTTTGTCCCAAACAGAATATTTCGGAGAGCCGTTGTCGGCAATGGTCCAGAACCGGCGATTCTCTTCTGCGTTGAGAAATAGGCCGGTTGGCGCGATGAATTTCAAACCATTCCATTCCATCGGGTTGTGGCTGGCGGTGATGGAAATGCCGCCGGCCGCTCTTAGTTTTTCCACTGCAATCTGCACGGTTGGCGTGGGTACAATTCCGAGTGCGGTAACATCGCAACCCATGGCGAGGAGAGTAGAGGAAACGAGGTTGCCGACAATGGCGCCGCCGGACCGACCGTCGCGTCCGATAATAATCCGACCGCGATGACAATACTCTGCGAATGCTGCGGAGTATTTAACGATCTCAGCGGGAGTAAGGCTAACGCCCACCACTCCGCGGATACCCGATATGGAAACCATCAATGACATATAGGCAAGTAGAGGCTACAACGACAAAATTACGATAATTTCAATACGAAAACAAATGATTTTCGCTATTTTCGATTTTTGGAACGAATTTTGCTATAATATGGTAGGTTTATGGATAAGTCGCTCTCCACATATGCCATTGCCGAAGCTAAACGACTATTGAGCCTCCTCAAAGAATCATCGGATCAAGAATATGCAAAGCTTGCCGATGACATTCTCATCTTCTTCCATCGGCTTCACGACCATTTTGGGATAGCTAAGAGTTCAAGCCCCCGGTTTTCCGGCCGGACATTTATTATTCTGGAAGATATTATCTACGAACTCGAATCTCACCCCGAGGAAACGATGCAATCCGCTTCCTCGCACGAGTTTATCGTTCACGTGTTGGAAGACATCGCAACCGGAAAACTGACGATCATCGCGAAGCAGGCTTGAACATAACAACTCAGGGTTCTTGGACTTGCGGACCGGCTTCCGCATCCTCCGAGAAATAGTCCTTGATTTTGGCGGCAACTTTTTCGCCCACAATTTCACCAAGTTGCTCGCTCGTCGCAAATTTTACGCCCTGTACAGATCCGAACACTTCCAGCAATTTCTTTGCCCGCTGCTTGCCGATCCCTTCGATCAGATCGAGTTCCGTCTGCAATGTGCGCTTCTTTCTCAACTCTCGGTGATAGGTGATAGCGAACCGGTGAGCCTCGTCCCTGATTTGCTGCAATAGTTTCAATCCCGAGGAAGTCTTGGGTATCGTCTGTGCCTCAGAACTGCCGGGTACGAACACCTCTTCGAGACGTTTCGCCAAGCCAATGACGGGAAGCTCAGCCGAGGCAACTGTTTCGGTTGGAGGCAGATTCGATGCTGCATCTAGGGGTAACGACGTCTGAAGTGGTTTGCGTAATCCAAGCCGTTCGAGAACTTCAACTGCGCTGGAGAGCTGCCCCTTGCCGCCATCGACCATAACCAAGTCGGGAAGATCGCCGTGTTCGGTTAACAACCGTGTGTACCTCCGCTCGATGACTTCTCGCATGCTCGCAAAATCATTTGGCCCTTCGACTGCTCGTATCTTAAATTTCCGGTATTCAGATTTCCGGGGTTTCGCATCGACAAAGACAACCATCGAAGCAACCGAATCAGTCCCCTGAATATTCGAAATGTCAAAACACTCAATTTTCCGGGGCAGATTTTGAAGCCGCAGGTCTCGTTGCAGAGATTTCACGGAATGAGGAATAAAATCTTTCTGCTGTTCCTTCTTGAGCTGCCATACATCGAGCAAGTACTTAGCATTCGTTGCGCACATCGCTACGAGGTGGGCCTTCTCGCCGATTTTCGGTACGACAAGCTTCAACGGAACTTCCGATCTGCTGCTCAACCAATGTTCGATTGCTTCGGCGTCTTCGAGTTCGCACGGAAGAAAGATCTCTGCGGGAAGATCATCGGTATCCAGGTAATATCGATTTACGAGCTGGCCGATAATCTCTTCTTGAGTTTTTTCCTCGACATGCGACATGTAAAAATGTTGTTTTCCGATGATCTTGCCGTCGCGCACGCGAAACACTACGCCGCATGCATCGTCTCCGCTCGTCGCAAGGGCAACAATATCCCGGTCGATCATCTCCCAATCGACGACTTTCTGCCGCTCGGAATAGACACGCATCTGACGAATCTTATCGCGTAACTCCGCGGCCTCTTCGTAACGTGTTTCCTCCGATGCCTTTGCCATCTTTTCTTCGAGCATCCGGACCAGCGTTGTGGTCTTCCCCTTGATGATCTGCGCAACTTCCGTGATCATGGAGTTGTAGCGTTCTGCCGATGCCAACCCTTCGCACGGTCCTTCGCATTTCTTGATGTGATAATCGAAACAGACCTTGATCTTCTTCTTGGCGATCACCTCCTGATCAATGAAGTAATTGCAGCTTCGCACCTTGAAGAGTTCCCGTATCATTTTCAATGAGGCATACATGTTCTTGACATCGCTGTACGGGCCGAAATACTTGGAACCATCGCGAATGATCTTCCGAGTTGCAAAAACCCGAGGATACGGTTCGTTGGTGATGACGATATAAGGAAAGCTCTTGTCGTCTTTGAGATCGACGTTGTAGCGGGGCTTGAATTTTTGAATCAGGTTGGTTTCTAGAATCAGCGCTTCAACTTCGGAATCGGTCACGATCAGCTCGACATCCGAAATTCGATTGACGAGGGCTTTCAACCG
>DATGFY010000191.1:0-4888 GCA_035308785.1 Bacteroidota bacterium
CGAGCAATGCTTCTGCGATTCCCGCACAGATTGCGAATTTCCCTGATGAGCAATCGCAATTGACCTTTAGTTTTGAGTCGAATAGTCCTACGGGATTGGGGTTTATCGATTCGTACGAAATCGCCTATCAACACTTTTTTCGCGCGCAGGGCGATCTTCTGACATTTCACACGGCCGATACGAACGCCACCGCGCGATATGTTTCGACCGGTTTCACCGGCGGGCAGATTACCGCGTACGACGTCACCCGTTTCGACAGCGTGACAACAATAGGCAATGCGACCCTTGCGAGTGATACCTGTTCGTTCAATCTGACGCTGCAAGCCGGCTCTCCGCACGAAATCTATGTCGTAGGTCAAAACGGATACCAAATCGCCGGCAGTTTGACACACATTCCGAATCAGGATATCCACGGCGACACCACAACCGCAGTGAACATAATTATTGCGTATCCCGATTTTCTCCCTGCAGCGCAGCGGCTGAAAGCATTCCACGATGCGCCCGGCCCTGAATACGCCCCCACGCTTGTGCTCGATGTGAACCAAGTTTATAATGAATTTGGCGGCGGACTGCCTTCTACAGGTGCAATCCGTAATTGCTTGCGGTATCTATTTGCCCGTGGCGCAGGCGATACCTTAACCACTCCCCGCTACGCGCTTTTCTTGGGCGATGGCGATTACGATCCGAAGCGAGTAATCGGAACCGGTCCTGAATGGATACCGGCATGGGAAACGGTGGATTCGTTTGATCCGCTGTTGTCGTACGCTACCGAAGACAGCTTCGCGATTTTCGACGGAAGCGGTCGGATGAGCTTGGGAGTAGGGCGTTTGCCCGCGCAATCGCTTGATGACGCCAATACGATGGTGGACAAAATTATCGAGTATGCCAGGAGCCCGATCATCGATCCATGGAAAGTCCGTACGACTTTTGTGGCTGATGACGGCCCGGCTGATCCGGGAGTTAACGACGGATTTATCCACACCGATGACGCGGAAGGTATCTCGCAGCTTGTGCCGCTGCTCTTCAACGAAGTCAAGATTTACGAATATGCATACCCGACGGTTATTACTTCTGAGGGAAGAAAGAAACCGCTCGTCAATCAGGCGATCGATAATCAGATCAACGACGGCACGTTGATATTGAATTTCAACGGCCACGGCAATCCGCGGCTGTGGACGCACGAAGGAGTTTTTGTCCGCGAGACCGATTTTCCCTTGCTGCATAACAAAGGCAAATATTTCTTCTTGGTAGCCGCCACCTGCAACTATTCCTATTTCGATGAAGTTGGCGACCAAAGCGGGGGAGAACTGCTGGTGCTCATGAAAAACGCCGGCGCAATCGCCGTCGTTTCCGCTACCCGCGCAGTCTATGAAGGATTGAATTACGAGCTCAATGCCGCGCTTTACAGCAATAACTTGTTCCAGACTTCCGGAAGCAGTTTAGTGCGGCAAACGTTCGGCGACGTCATGTACCGCACCAAGCAGATCCGCACCGACGATAATGACCGGAAATACTTGCTCATCGGCGATCCTGCACTACACATTGCATTTCCAACAATGTATGCCTCGGTCGATTCTGTGAGTCACATTTCGGCGGTTGGCCCTGTGCAATTGAAGGCGTTGAGCAGCGCAAATGTGTATGCAACCGTGACGAATGCTCCGGGGATCTCTGGCGCATCGATCGATGGAAACGCAATTGTCGAAGTCTATGACGCCGACAAAAGCGTGCAGATATCGGATGTATTGCAATACGGAAGCCAATCGGTTCCAATCACAGACTCGTTTTCCATCGCCGGAGATGTCCTGTTCCGCGGTCAGGAGACGGCTGCGAACGGAATTATCAGCGCCAATTTCGTTGTTCCTAAAGATATCAGCTATACCAACAATCCCGGAAAAGTGACGATTTATTTTTCAAACTCTGCCCTCGATGGCGCCGGTTATACAAGGAATGTCTTGATCGGCGGCACCGATTCGAGCGCGGCAAAAGATACTCAAGGCCCCACGGTGCAATTGTATCTGAACAGCCGTACGTTTCATTCGGGCGATATCGTCGGGACGAACCCGGTATTGATCGCCGATTTACAGGACGAACACGGTATCAATACTTCGGGTGCAGGCGTCGGCCACCGGTTGGAAGCATGGCTTGATAATGCCACCGAAAGCACCGACCTTTCGAACTACTATCAAAGCAAGGCAGGCGACTATCGACAGGGGACAATCCAATATCCATACAGCGGCCTCACCGAAGGTACACACAAGCTCCGCTTGCGGGCGTGGGATACGTACGATAACCCAACGACGGGCGAAACGGTGTTCAGCGTTGTCTCATCGAGCGGACTCCAACTTTCGAATGTCTTTAATTATCCCAATCCCTTTTCGCATGGGACGATTTTTACCTTTACACACAACGAGCTCGGATCGTTAAACGTGGAAGTTAAAGTATATACTGTCGCAGGCAGGTTGATCCGAACGCTGGAAGCGACCAGCGGTTCGGCGCACGGCAACACCGTGCAAGTACCCTGGGATGGCCGCGACCGGGATGGCAGCGCTATTGCGAACGGCACATATCTGTACAAGATTATCGCACATACCACTGATTCGCGGTTTAACGCGGAAGCTCTTGGAAAGCTGACGGTTCTGAAGTAAGAACGAGATATTTTGGATATAACGCCAAAAGACAATACATTATTAACTGCGGAGTTTTTTAGAAAGAACAGCAACCATTATTCAATTGTAAGGAACGATTCATGAGATACGCATTTCGAAAGCAAACGATGATATGGCTGGGCATTTTGATGGCCGCTGTGGTAAGCATTATTCCGCAGATGGCGCAGGCGCAAGGAGAATCGGCGGTGCCATTCCTCCTCATCGCCCCGAACGCGCGAAACGACGCAATGGGCGAATCGGGTGCAGGCATTTCCGATGACGCCTCCGCGGTGTTCTGGAATCCGGCCGGGTTGGCCTTCCAGCGCGGTCAGGAAATCAGCTTGACCCACTCCAATTGGCTGCCCCAATTTCAGCAATCGGATCTGTTCTACGATTACTTCGTCTATAAGAACTATATGCCCGATATCGATGGAACGGTATCCGCAAGCATTACCTACTTGAATCTCGGCGAATTTGCGATTACGACAACGAGCCCCGATGTCATCGGTACGTTCAAAGCGTATGAAGTCGCCATTACGGCAGGGTACGCAACAACGCTCACGAGCGAACTTGGCCTAGGTTTAAACCTTCGGTACATCCGCAGCGTGTTAGCCCCGTACAACGTACAGGGGCAAGGACGCGAAGGCATCGCTTCCGCTCCGGCATTCGACGTCTCCGTGCTGTGGAAACCGACGAACCTGGCCGGGATGGGTGACATGCTAACGATTGGCGCAAATCTGCAAAACCTCGGTCCGAAGATGACCTATATCGATGAAGCGCAAGCAGATCCGCTGCCGACGAATATTCGATTGGGATTCGGCATCAAAGCGATCAAGTCGGATTTCAATAATCTTACAGTGAATATCGATTTCGACCGTCTCCTGGTGCGAAGATATCCTTCGGCAATCGATTCGTCGTATATCGATCTTCAAACCGGCGATACGGTGTTTACCTATAGCGATCCCCGCGTCGATAATCTTCCCAAGTCGCTTGTTACTGCATGGGGCGACGGTGGATTGCGCAAAGTCGATATTTCCGGCGGCATCGAGTATTGGTACGGCGCGCCGAAACTTCTTGCGCTGCGCTTCGGCTACTTCTATGAGGATCCGAATTACGGAAACCGGAAATTCATGACGTTCGGCGCAGGCATCCGCTACGATATGTACGGATTCGATTTCAGCTACCTTTCTGCGATCGAAGAGAACTCGCCGCTGGCCAACACGCTGCGCTTCTCGCTCCAGATCGCGTGGGGCCAGCCATCGACTGAAACGACGACGCAACAATAACCGAGCTGCAAACCTCTGAACGTATTTGAATCGGCTTCACGCCACGACCGAAATACTCGTTTGAAATCCCTCCTTATTGTTGTGGCGTGTGCGGGCATCCTCATGGGAGAAGTCCGTGCAGCGGATAAAGCGGCAAAACGGCCGGTATTTAATCACCGGTTAAGCGCCGCCGAATCTGTGAAGATCCCGCGAAGGCCATACCTCGGTTCTCCCGATACACTTCATATCCTTGTTGCGTTGGTGGAATTCAAACCGGAATCGACATCGCTCACCACGGGATCGGGGACGTTTGTATTGGCCGCTCCGAATAAACCGTATATCGATTCGCCGCCCCACAATCGTTCGTACTTCCTCAACCATATCGCGTTCGTCCAGAATTATTTCCGGAAAGTTTCGCGCGGAAATCAGTTCATTGCGGCAACCTTGCTCGATAGTGTGTACAAGCTCGGTTCGACGATGCGGACGTACAGCCCTGTTGCTACAGGCGGGACGACGAATATTGGGTTAGGCAATCTCATGAAGGATGCGTGGACCTTGATCGATAGTACGACGGCGGGGGTAAATTTCGATAACTACGACGCGTTCGTCATTTTTCACGCCGGAGTCGGTCACGATATCGATTTCGTGAGCCTGTACGGATACGATCCCACGCCGTACGACCTGCCATCGCTCTATATTAGTCTTCCTGCCCTGCAAAAGATGTACGGCGCATCGTACGGAGGTATTCCTGTAAGCAACGGCACCCATCCGATAACTAATTCGATGATTTTGCCCGAAACCGAGAACCGCATTTTGGCAACCGTAGGCGGGCAGAGTCTCTTGCAACTTAGCATCAACGGACTTTTTGCGGCAAGCATCGGCAGCCATTTGGGATTGCCGGACTTGTTCGATACGCAATCGGGCGCATCGGGCATCGGGCGGTTCGGGTTGATGGATGGTCAGGCAATTTTCGGTTGG
>DATGFY010000192.1:0-4339 GCA_035308785.1 Bacteroidota bacterium
ACCTCCATGCAAAAAATCCAGGGGGTGAAGTTCTCGCAGGTCAATGTGAACGACATGTTCTGGAAACCGAAGATGGATAAGGTCGCCACCACGACGCTGAAGGCGTGCATCTACCAGACCGAAGTGAAGACGCCGCGCATACGGAATTTCCAGAAAGTCGCGCGCAACGACGGCGAAAAGCACGAAGGCATCTATTACGACGACAGCGACGTGTACAAGGCGCTTGAAGCAATGGCCTACTCGCTGAAAACGCACCCCGATTCTTCCTTAGAGAAAAAAGCCGATGAGTGGATCGATATCATCGCCGCGGCGCAGCAGCCCGATGGCTACCTCAATACGTACTTCACACTCACCGGGTTGGATAAAAAATGGACGCTCATCCCGTATCATGAAGATTACAACGCGGGACACCTGATCGAAGCCGCAGTTGCATATTACGATGCGACGGGCAAGCGGAAATTCCTCGACGTCGCCATCCGCGTGGCGAACAATATCGATTCGACGTTCCGGCTTTCCAACCGCTACTGGATCAGCGGGCACGAAGAGATCGAACTCGCGCTAGTGAAACTCTACAAGGCAACGAACAACGACCGCTACCTGGAACTCGCCGATTGGTACCTTTCGCAACGCGGCAAGGGCTACACCAATAATACAAGTTGGGGCACGCCGGAGTATTGGCAGGACCGACTTCCGGTGAAACAGCAAACGAAGATCACCGGCCACGCCGTCCGCGCGATGTACTTGTACACGGGCACGGCGGATGTTGCGGCGCAAACCGGCGACGCGGGCTACATGAACGCCATGGAATCGGTCTGGCAGGACGTGGTGCAGCGCAACATGTATGTTACCGGCGGCATCGGTTCCTCGGGCGATAACGAGGGCTTCTCGCGCGACTACGATCTGCCGAACGACGACGCCTACTGCGAAACCTGCGCCTCGGTCGGCATGGTGTTCTGGAACCAGCGCATGAACTGGCTCACCGGCGAAAGCGCATACATCGACGTGCTGGAGCGCAGTCTCTATAACGCCGCGCTCGATGGCTTGAGCTTAACGGGCGATCATTTCTTCTACGATAACGTGCTCGCCTCGAACGGCAAGAACACGCGGAGCGAGTGGTTCGGCACCGCATGCTGCCCCGCAAATATTTCGCGCCTCGTCGCCTCGCTCGGAAATTACATCTATGGCAAAAGCGATGACGGCGTGTGGGTGAATTTGTTCGTCGGCAGCACGGCCACATTCAGTGTCGGCGCAACGCCTGTCTCTCTTGCGATGGAAACAAACTACCCGTGGGACGGCAAGATAAAACTCACTGTCAATCCTTCGGCGGGCAAATCGTTTGCGATGCACGTGCGGCTTCCCGGCTGGCTCACCAGCGAACCCGCGCTCGGCGGATTGTACACATTTACCGATACGCGAAAACTTTCCGTCCCGATGACCTTAAACGGCAAGCCCGTCGAATACAAAATCGAGCATGGCTACGCGGTCATCGAACGCGAATGGAAGCAAGGCGATGCGCTAGAATGGTCGTTCCCGATGGAAACGCGCAGGATTGTTGCGCGCGACAGCGTTGCCGCCGACCGGGGCAAAGTTGCGCTCCAGCGCGGCCCGCTTGTCTATTGCGTCGAAGGCGCTGATAACAGCACGGGAGTGTGGAACATCGTCCTGCCCGATGACGCGCAGATGAAGGAAACGGCGTATCAGGTACTCGATGAGAAAGTCGTTGCGCTGACCACCGATGCAATCTCCATCGCCCCCTCTGCCGACGGGAAATCTGTTACAACGGAGAAACGCAGCGTTACGGCAATACCGTATTATGTTTGGGCGAACAGAGGGGGGAATGATATGCAGGTGTGGATACCGACAAAAGTTTCTTCCGTCAAAATCCAGTGACGGAAGAAACATGGAAAATGGAATCCGCCGAAGGCGGAGGGAAAATGGAAAACCACTACCGTGTCATTCCCGAGTGCTTCTGCACGGGATCCACGTTCTTTTGCTTTGGTAGTCGCAACCTTTAGGTTGCGTTTTAGTGGCCTCAAAGCAACTCACCCCCGTCCCAAAAGCTGGCCGGGCAAGCCATCCCCTCCTCCCTCCAGAAATACGGCGGGCAAGCAGGAGAGAGGGGCGCGATTATATCAAAAGATTTGAACCGCTGATGGCTATGATTCGCGTGATGGCGCTGATACAAGCTCTCCAATGTGTCATCCCTCTGCCGAAGGCGGAATGCTTCTGCACGGGATCCGGGGTTCTTTTAAAGTCTATGTCATCCCCGAGTGCTTTAGTCGGGGATCCACGTTCTTATCTTTGGTAGCCGCGGTCCGCCACGGGCGGATCATGCCCGCGTTTTCGTCGCCTCGCACAGTCCGCCACAGGCGGATCTCCCCATCCCCTCCCTTAAGATGGGAGGGGCGCGATTATAGTGGGCGCGGAGCGCCCGGGAGCGCATTCACACGCGGGTCCGCCGCGGCGGAGTGGGAACGAGAGAAAAAATCTTCATCTGCCCTCTCCAAAAAAACGACGCTGTCCGCCGCGGGCGGATCCCGCTAGAAGCGTTCGGCCTGCCTCGAAAGACAGGCGGTTAAAGAATGACACCCACAGAGTCGGGAGACGGAAAAGACAGATGCCGAAACAAGTTCGGCATGACGAGTATTTCGTAGTGTGAGGACGGTACTAAGCGTTATAGGATATATTGTACTTGCATGTGTCACCGAAAATGCGTATATTGTAATAGCCCGCCTTAAAAGATAGTCGGGCAGGCAGTGGATAGTGATCCGCCTGCGCCCTCCTTGGGCGGGTAATCCGCCGGAGGAGGAGGAGTGGACTATAAACGAAAAGAATGAAAAAGCCCGCCTATGCGGGAGCTACCTGGCCGAGGGCGAGTGCGACTCCGGCGCGGACGGATCGCGCCCGTGGAGCTCCGCCCGGCATGACAATTTCTTGGACGGCGGCCAGCCATTAATCCGTCAAGAGCCGCCTTGCGGCAGAAGAGAAACGGGCACGCCCGTCTCCAAAGATAACCGGGCAATCGGGATTGCCTAATTGTTGCAACGCCCCTCCCGCCTTACCGGCGGACAAGTAATCCCCTCCTCTAAAGGAGGGGATCCTCCTGTGGGCGAAGAGAATGACTGAGTCGTTAAGAACTGATCACGGTTCAATCCGGCACAGGCGGATCACTGTTCACTTTTGCTCGAATTATGCCTTACAAATCCTAGAAACTACACAAAAACACCCCCAATTTTGCATGAATTTTTTGGCTTAATAAATTGTTTTTACGGGAGATGCGCCTAACAAATAAAAAATTTATGCAACTACAAGAAAGATGGACGGTGGAAGAGGGAATAGACAGATGCCGAAACCAGTTCGGCATGACGAGAAAGCACGAGAAAAGAACGGAAGACGTCCATCTGCAAAGGCATTACCTACACGGAGGAGATTGCCGCGCTTCGCGCCTTCGGCGCTACACTCGCAATGACGGGTTTTTTGCGGGGAATGACACGACTCTGGGTGAGTGGATTACGAAAGGTGGGATCCGCCGCGGCGGATTCGCTAACGCTCAGAATGACAACTTCTTTTAGAACTGTTCACTGTCAACTGTTCACTGTTCACTGCTTTTTTGCCTTTGCGGCAAAAACGGGCTACATTGGTATAGCAGGCCGCTCCCTCCCGGCAACTCAAACATTCAATCTGAAAGCATCATTATGACCAAATTTCTCCGCGTGAGTTTCCAAGAAAAAAAGAACTCCCGCCTACGGCGGGCAAGCTGGTTCCGTGCAGAAACATCCCTCCAAACAAACGGCGGGCAAGCACGGAATGACACGTTGAGGTTTCTCCGCGCCGCTGCCGTTTTGACCATCATTGCCCTTTGCATGGCAACAATTGTGTTCGGCCAAGACGATACTCAGCCGTCGCTCCTCAAACAAGTCATCAAGCAAAACCAGGCGGCGGTGGATGCCATCGCGATGTATCCGCCCGATACGCGCAAGGACATTTTCGAGGCGTCGATGTACCCGGAGCTGATCGTGCAGCTTTCGACGATGCAGAAGAATACCGATACCACGTTCCAGGCGCTCATCGCTCCGTTCGATCAGGCCGATCAGGAAAAGTTTTACAATATCACGCGCTATCCCGATCTGATCTCCCAGCTCGTCAACCCTCCCGGCCAGCCGAAGAACGATGAGGAGATCGATCAAATCGTCGCAAACTATCCCGATGAGATCCGGCCGACCGCGCGCGACGAGGCGAAACAGAATTACAACCTGCTCAGCGTCATCGATCGGTGGAACAAGCAGTACGACTCGCTCTTCCAATCGATGCTGGCCGATTATCCGCCCGAAGCCGGGAC
>DATGFY010000193.1:0-3308 GCA_035308785.1 Bacteroidota bacterium
AGGATTGCCTGCTTTTCGGCAATCGGGATGTGCAGGAACGATGTGATAATATCCGCAATGGAGCCCGGCTCATCGATATTCATGACGATCGCGAGCTGCTCATCGTTCAGGTCGCTGGAAAGTTCCACAACGCGTCTGAAAACGTTTTTCAACGTCGAAGTGAGCGCTTCGGTTTCGATCCCGTTGCTCGTTTCATCGGAGATGCGTTGCGCAACCGCTTTCATAAACGGCTCGAGCTGCATAAACGTGACAACCCGTGCGCGGTGAGAGCCTTGCAGCAGCGCGCTACGCGTTCCATCGGGCAGGTTGAACATCTTTAGAACGCGCGCAACCGTCCCCATGAGGTAGAGGTCTTTGTCGTTCGGAGCATCGATATTGCCATCGCGCTGCGTAAGGATGAGGACATTCGTTTGATCGCGCAAGGCGTTTTCCAATGCGATTACGCTTTGCCGCCGGCCGATGGAGAGGGGCACAACTTGCTGCGGGAAAAAGACCATGTTGCGAACCGGCACGACCGGATATGTTTCCGGGATCATGATTTCGCGTGCAACGGGTTGATTGGTCTGGGTAGAAGAATTGAAACTCTCTTCCGATGTTATTGCTTTTTTTCGTGGCATAAGTATTCTCTGGAATAATGCTGAATAAAATGCGAAAAGGTCGGGTGCGCGCACGGCGTAACCGTACAATCGATACCCAACCTTGTCGCGATGAATTCGAATCGGTAAATTAACCGACTTTGACTTCGATGGCCTTCGGTTTCACGTCTTCGACCTTCGGGAGTGTGAGATGCAGAACGCCGTTCTCATACTTTGCCTCGATGGCGTCGCTTTTCACGACTTTGGAAAGCGTGAACGACCGCACGAACGATCCGAACGTCCGCTCATTGCGGTAGTACGAATCCTTTTCCTCGGTCTTGCGCGATTTCCGTTCGCCGGAAATCGTAAGAATGTTATTCTCGACGGAAACTTTCACGTCTTCCTTTTTCATTCCGGGAAGATCGATGTCCATCTGAAATGCATTCTCGGTCTCGATCACATCGACCGACGGAATCCACGTTGAAGCGGGGATAAGGCCGGTGCGCGTACCGCGGAACGGTGCGTCGAATATGGTGTCGAACCAATGGTCCATCTCATCTTGAAATCGCACGAGACTGCCGTTAACCGGCCGTGCGGGTCTGAAATCGATTGTCATAATGTTTGTCCTTTCGTTTTTAGATTTCGTGTTGAGGATATTGCTAAACTCTGCTGATAATATCTCAAACGGCGTGCCAACGAAAGAATTGTCCAAAATGAATCGGAATCGAAGAAGAAGGAAAGAATAAAATCTTGAAACCTGACAAAAGGTACGATGTGGAAGGACAAGAAGAGAAAATTTATCAGAATATTATGTCATTATGTCATAACGATTCTGCTCGAATGGAATTCTGCCTTTATCTACTTGCCTTGAGGGAAAGAAACATTGCCACGATCCGCCGAGGCGGATCGTGGCAATGTGAGCCCAATTCCCAACGAGGTTTTAGCCTCGAATCTTTTTATTGATGATACTGGAACCCAAACGTTACAGCAAATCCGGTTGGGTTGACTGTATAATTATATCCGTCGAGGTTGCCGCTTGACTTGACAGCCAAGTACACCCGCGGCTCGACAAAAATCTTCCCGATTACTCCTCTCGCAAATAACGTCGCAAACACATTTCCGCCATTCTTCGAATCGCTCGACGAATTAAGCCCGCCAACTAAGCCGCCTGACGAGGAGGAGTAGGTGTAGGAATAAAAGAAGAGATAGTATCCGATCCCGCCGCCCGCATAAATTCTGGAATCGGCATCGGGGAAATCTGCGATCTTATATCCGCCGTTGATATGGATCGGAATCAAATAGATCTGCTGGTCCGAAATACTCGGGCCCGGAGAATCGAACATATCAAAAGTTTGCTTCGGATAAAGATCGATCGCGCCGCTGAGGAAGAAATTATATTTCAGGAATTCTGTGATCCCGTCAATCCCGATGAGCAGGCCGTTGTTCAGTCCCGTTCCCGGCTGATAGAACCCGAACTTGACACTGTAATATTGGTTGAGCTTGTCGGATTTCTGCTCTTTCACCTTGACGGTGTCTTGAGCGGATGCGGATGAGATAAAGAAAGAGAGGAGCAGAATCGCGACGGTGAATCCGGTGAACTGTTTCATATGCGTCTCACAATGTTGTGATCGAATAGTGAAAAAGCGTGTACTTTGCGGGGATTCCTTACGTTACCATAACACGTGCCGGGGAAGCGGCGTTCCGCTTGTTGCGGCGGATCACATAATCGACTAACCGATAACCGAGCAGCACCGAAAATATAGCTCCATACGTATAGGGATGCAATTTATCGGCCTTTACTAACCACAGATAATGAATGACTCCGAGCATCGCAGTGACATAGACCAAACGGTGCAAGGCCTTCCATCGTTTACCCCCAAGGCGCTTAATCATCTTTTTCGTTGAGGTAATTGCGAGCGGGATCATAAGAACGAAGGCTCCAAACCCAACCGTTATGAATGGCCGCTTAACGACATCGTGGAGAATATCTCCGAGCACCAGCGACTGATCGAGAACGAGATATGTGCTGAGGTGGAGGCAGCTGTAAAAGAAAGCGAACAGTCCAAGCATTCGTTGGAATTGCTGTATGCCACTCCAACCGGTTATCTTACGGAGAGGTGTAATTGCAAGGACGGCAACTAAGAATCGCAGCGTCCACACACCGGTTTCATTCTGGATCTCGCTCACCGGATTCGCTCCTAACGCATCCGTAAATCCGCGATAGGCGAGCAGGCCCAATGGGACTAGCGAAAGAAGAAATATGGCGGGCTTATAAAGGCGCTTCACAGGGAATAACCAATAACCAAGCACCAATAATCAAACAAAAACCAAGACCTAAATTCTAATCCCAAAATCTTTTCGTTCATTGGGTATTGATATTTGGAAGTTGTTTGGTTGTTGGAATTTGATTATTGGTTATTCTATGCTGAGTCCCGGGGGACCGTTAGAAATTCTTCCTTAGGTCCATCCCCGTGTACATCGAAGCCACCAAATCTCCGTAGCCGTTAAAGGGGAGAGTCTTGCGGCGGAAGAATTCACCGATGCGGCGTTCCTTCGCCTGGCTCCAGCGAGGATGATCAACCTCGGGATTGACGTTGGAATAAAACCCGTACTCGTTCGGTGCGGCGATATTCCACGAAGTGGGGGGTTGGTTCTCCTGGAAACGGATCTTCACGATTGCCTTGATGCTCTTAAAACCGTATTTCCACGGGACTGCAAGACGCAATGGCGCGC
>DATGFY010000194.1:0-3614 GCA_035308785.1 Bacteroidota bacterium
GCCCGGTTGCGCACTTCATCGCGGGCAATCTCGAATTCGGCCTGTTTCCCGGCAGGCACCGATTCCATGAGCTGGATGATAAAGTAGCCCAGGTTCGTCTTCACCGGGAAGGAAATCTCGCCCGCCGAAAGCGTTTGCGCCACGCGCCACAGCTCCACCGGGATCAACGTCGCTTGCGAATAGAACTGCGCCACCGCGCTGGAGACCATCGAAGAACTCAGGGAGCTATCGGTGCGGACTGCGCGGAGGGCATCTACCCATGGAGTATTGCGCGAGACCTTCGCGGCGAATTCGCTTGCCGGCTGACGATCGGTAAACCCGATGACATTCAGCTTTACCATCGATTCGGTGGTGAAGAATTCACCTTTGTGTTTAGCGAAATAATCGCGCAGGTTGCTTTCGTTCAGCGCGCTCGTATCGGAATAGATCTGCTTTTGCAGGAGCGCATGGATCGCGAGCCGTTCGTGCGCATCTTCAAGGTCGCGCCGGTATGCTTCGTCCTCTTCGATTCCAACCCGCTGAGCCTCCTGGTATAACAACTGGTTGTTCACCCAGAGCGAAACGTAATTTTCAAGCTGGAGTTCGAACGGTCCCTGCGTCGTATCGATTGCGGCCTTCGCTTCTTCCATTGTCAGCGTCGCCGATCCAACTTTCGCAATGGGCTGGCCTTTCGGCTTTTGGCTGCATCCCCACGCAATGAGGCAAACGAGGACGCCTGCAACGATCTTCAACCGCGGCAAGAATCGGGGCAGCGAGGCAATGATGATCCGGTTTTGCCGCGTTAGTTCTTCGCGACGGCGAACGCCGCGCTCAATCGGTCTTTGTATTCCTTGACGGAATATTTCACCGTCAAGCTGTCGATCCATTCTTTTTCGAGCCGCTTCGATTCGTCTTCCTGTACGGCATTCGAAAGTTCTGCGCCCGCTTCTTCGAACGTTTTCGGACGCGAAGGATGCTTGGCAATTGGTTTGATAATGCTGTATCCGCCGTTTTCCAATTCGATGGGATCGGAGATTTCGCCGATCTTCAGACTGTCCGCCAAGCCCGTGACGGAGCTTGTTACTACGGGTTCGAATCCGTGGACGCCGCCGTTGGCCTTGAGATCTGCATCATCGTCGTACCGCTTGGCGAAATCGGCAAAGTCGCCGCCGCGGGAAAGCGAATCGTACACTAAAATGGCCATGGTATCGGTCGGGACGTGAATTTCCGCGTATTGGATTTCCGCCGGCGCCATAAACTTGTCCGTATGGCTACTGTAGTATTTGTGCAGCGTGGTATCGGAAACAGAGACCCTGTCCCACACCTGCGTCTGTTCGGCCTTAAAGAGCACTACCCCGTCTTTGTATTCCTGCATCATCTGAGCAAATTCCGGCGAGCGCTGTTCCAGCCCGACGGCTTTTTCGAGCAACAAAAGGTTTTCGCCCACGCGGTCAAGAGCCTGATACATATCCGCTGCGTGGAGCGAGGTATTGCGGAACTCCGGCTTTACCATGAGAATCGATATCGCGCTATCCAGCGTAATCGATTTCCCGTTGACGAGGATGAGTTGGGCTTTATGCATCGACAATGGGAGCTGCGATGCCCAACCGCTGTCATCAACCGTCTTCGTCGAATCGAGCGAATCGGCAAATACGGTAAAGAGCGAATCGTTGAATTTGTAACCGTATTCGGTTTTCAGTTTGCCAATAAACGCAGTGTAATCGCCGAAATACCGTAGCTGCTGATAGGTTTTCTTCAGCGTGTCCTGCATATCCTCGAACGGCGGGATCGGTTTCGCGCTGTCGCAATGGATGATGTGATATCCCCACGGCGTGCGGATAATTGGGGAGTTTTCGCCCGGTTTCAATTTCATTGCTGCTTCATCGAATGCCTGATACCAATGGCGTACTTCAGTCCAGCCAAGCAACCCTCCGGTCGGCGCGCTTCCGGCGTCTTCGGAAAAGCGCGTGGCAACTTGCGCGAAGTCTCTTCCCTTCTTCAAGGTATCCTGAATGCCAAGGATGCGGTTGTAGGCGGCAAGCGTATCTTTCGGCTGCGAGCTTTCCGTCCGCGCCATAATGTGGCGGATCTTTACCAACCCCGAACTTGGCCGGCGGTCGGTGACTTTCAAAATGTGGTATCCGGCGGGAGAGCGAACAGGGAACTTGCTGATCTGGCCCTTTTGCAATTCGTAGGCGCTGTCTTCGAACGACGGGTTGATCTCGCCGCTGGTAAAATAATACAAATCGCCGTGATCGGCCTTTGCGTTCGGATCTTCCGAATACTTCTCGACGAGCGAATCGAACGGTTCGCCGAGCTGCGCGCGCTTGACAATTTCGAGCGCTTTCGCGTACGCCTTCAGTGTTTCCGGCGGCGCTGCGCCCGGCCGCGATGCAATTTCGATTTGCTGCACGCGAAGCTCTTCCGACCTGCGCTTGTACATTTTTCTGACCGCCGGGTTGGTGAGCTCTTCATCCACGACGTACGAGGTGGCAAGGCTGTTACGGTAATCTTTCAACTCCGCTTCGATCGAAGAATCGGCGTCTAACTTGCGGTCGTACGCGTCCTGAAGCTTCAATCGATACTGCGTCAGCAGATCCAAGAACCGCTCGCGCTCGGCTTGCGTGCTCTTGCGCGCCGCATCTTCGCCGCCGCCGTTCTTTGCATAGAAGCGTTCATATTCTTTAAGATCGACTTTTGAGCTGCCAACTTCGGCAACGATCTCCGCCCCGCCCTTCGGGGAACAACTCCACATGGAAAAGGAAAGTATTGCGCCCGCAATAACGGGCATGTGCCTCAATCGGATCATTCTACTGCTTGCCTTTCGTTTATTATAGATTAACTCGCGCCAATTCGTCCACAACATCTATGTATATCAATGGATTACGGAATCGAGAGAGAATCTAATTATACGCAAAAACGGGGATAAATACAAAGGTTTTGGGGGAAGGGGGCGTTGGCTCACTTCAATAGAAAAGGCACTGGATTCCCGCCAGAAGCACGCGGGAATGACACATTCTTTTTAAAAGGAGAACCGTTCTACTGTCGCTTTCTTGGATTTTCTATCGCATCAATGTATATTTTCTCGTTCCCACGCTCCCGCGTGGGAATGCGCTTCCGGGACGCTCTGCGTCCCACCGACGCGGGGCGGCGGACAGAACTTTAGATCTTTTTAAGGATAATCCTATGAAATCCTCTTCGATCCTCTTCGCTATGTTCTTCCTTTCATCATTGATGATATCGCAAGATTCGCTTTCTACTTCGCCCAAGGTCGAAGAATATTTGGAGTTCTTGAAAACGGAACGAGCGAACCTAAAATACGAAGAAAAGATATCATCGTTGGGTGCCCCCGATTTAGAGCCCGTCGTTAGGATGTTTTATGAAGCTAGCGAGGCGAATCCCGAAGCTATTGAGAAACATCCTAGCCGAGTGCGGTATGATTATCTTAGCAGAATCAAGGCAACATATTCCAAAAGGATGTATGCGATTGTAGACAACCCATTCGTCCTCAGGGTTGCCATCGATTCTCTTGAGTTGGCTAGCTATACATCCACAGATGGAGCGGGAACATACGATCGTACCATCGTTCACGCGTCTGTTCTTGATGCATTTAAAGGCGGCAATCGGTATCCTGT
>DATGFY010000195.1:0-2726 GCA_035308785.1 Bacteroidota bacterium
GTCCGCGGAACTAATTGCATTGGCCGCGATCTTGATTGGCACGCCTACTCCACCGCCCCAAATCTCTGTTCCCGTCGGCTGGTAGGTTGCCAAGGTTGTATCCCAGTAACAAACAACGCTCGTGCTTGTGCATTTTCCGCTTGAACTATCGCGAGGATCGCTATGGCCGATTGGTTTCCAGGGCGCGCCGCCGTTAGAAGGATTCAAGCTATCAAATACTGCGTTGTAGCTGTTATAGTGGTATGTACTAAACCACCTCGCAGCAATTGAATCACCGTTCTGGGTGTGAATCGTGTCGTATTCGGTTGCGTCTTCGGGAAACGCCGCAACACCGTCTTCAGGATCGTTTGAATCATTAAAGTATCCCCAGAACACTCGTTCCGGAGGCAGATAACCACCCTCGCCGGGGCGATGGCCGGGATATATATTCGAAGAGAAAATTCGCAGGTTCATCGCGGAATCCGCGCCCCCGCTGCCCGCTGCTGAACTCATCAAAAAGAATATCGAGTCTAGGGTCCCCGCAGTTTGCGTTTGAAACCAATCAGCGACGATGTCTCGGCGTTGAAGAGCATGAGCAGTGTTCGAGGTAAAATCAGCGGGATTGAAATCCGTAGATTGGCGAACCGGCGTACAGGTGACGCTTGCTTCGCGTGCCTTCTTCTGTTTCATATAATCTTGAATTGCTTTAGATACGCTTTTTCCTTTGGGAAGAGGAAACGCATCGTTGGCTGAACTGTATATCAACCGCTTCTGGCCGAAGCTGACGCAACTCAACAAGATGACCAGGCTCAGTAGTAACCGAACTTTCATGGAAGGTCTTCCTTTCAGTCTATTAAATGTGAGGTAAAAAGACTTGGGATGCACTCTAAAACTCGAAAAAAAGGGTTTCTGGAATATAACCGTTTTTCTTGAATGAGTCAAGCAATACCCGTGAAACAGCTCCGAAGCGCTGTTGGGTTGGCACCCGCTGTAGATCGCAGCAGAACCGCGAGAATGCCGCTCTCATTCGAATCGGGCTGAGGTAATAACACCGACGGAATAAAAAAGGCTACACTGCGCAGACGATAATCAATTAAATAGAAGCAATCGATGGCCTATTGAGTTTTCAAACCATTCATGGAGATCGGAATTCTTGCGAATATGGTCGTTCCTTCCCCCGGCGCAGTTTCAACAATAATGTCGCCACCTAAAGCAAGCGCACGCTCCTTCATTGTGTTCATTCCCAGCCCTGAATAGGCTCCATTCTTCGAGGAATGGAGAGGATCGAATCCTCTGCCATTGTCCCGGATGCGGGCGACAATGATTGCCCCCTCCACCCCGAGTGCAAATTCGATTCCTGTAGCTTTCGAATGTTTTTCAATATTGTTAAATGCTTCTTGAACGATTCGGAAGAGGTTGTCTTCGGCGCTACTTGAGGCGGTTGGGATTTCGGAAAAGTCGAGTGTAACAGAAATCCCTGTCCGTTTAGAATAGGATTGGCAAAAATCGCGAAGAGCAGGGACAAGGCCAAGGTCATCAAGTCCCTTTGGTCGCATTTTATGAATGATTCGGCGAACTTCGTCGATCGCATCGTTGAGATCTACAGCGATTTGCCCGGACCGAGAAGATGCCGATGATCCGCCATCGACCTTTTCGATCGTTTGCAGGCGTAGTTGGATTGAATAGAGCAACTGGATGACGGCATCATGAAGATCCCGAGTAACTTCCTTCCGTTCTTGCTCTTGCGCTTCAAGGATCCTCTTCGGAATCTTGCGAAGCGTTTCTTGGTACCGTTTTATTTGCGTGATATCATGAATAACAGAATGGACTGCGTTCCGACCTTCGAATGTTACGGAGAGTGAAACAATTTCCGCTTCAATATTATCATCGTTCAACATTCGAAGCGTCACTTCGGCAGAATGAACAGAACCATCGTGCATCCTGGCCATATCATCTTGAAGGAGGAAAATCCTTTCTTTTCCTTCGATAATGAATTCTGACAAGGAACGGTTAAGCAGAGCCGAAGGGTCTTTGCATTTGAATAGAACAATTGCCGCAGCATTTGCAAAGACAATCTTTTCGTCGATCGTAATCAACATCGGCAAGGGAGAACGTTCAACAAGCTTCCGGTACCGCGTTTCACTTTCGCGGACTGTTCTCTGCACTTCCTTCGATATTGTAATGTCGCGTGCGATTCCGCGTATCGCCCCGGATGGGCCTTCGGAAGTCAGCAGTGCATTTCGGTATTCGAAGACATGTTTCCCGCCGAATTTATCCGCGATGCGAACCATTCCGTATGCTTCCCCCACGCTCCGAATGTTCTTTAGATATCTCTCGATTCGAGATTTGTAGATTGGTGAAAGGAGCGAAGACAACGGTTTTCCGATGAATTCGGATTCTTCGAAGCCCAGGATCGAGCGAAAGGCGGGATTGACTTGCAAAACTATTCCATCCATGCCGTGGACAAACACGATATCCGGAACTGTATCAAATAGTTCACGGTATTTTCGCTCACGGAGTTCGATTTGTTGCCGCCGTTCCCGTTGTGCGGCCAAGGAGCGGCGCTGGCTAAGGATGACGATTGTAAGAAGGGAGAAACCCACGAGAAGCAACGCCGTTGTTGTCGCAATAACGACCCACCAAACCTGTCCATCAGTAAGGGTCATGATAGGATTTGCATTTCAGAGGGAATAGGCCGCTCCGGCGGTAAATATACTTATCAGCGCAGGTGGGTGCCTGAGGGCGTT
>DATGFY010000196.1:0-5723 GCA_035308785.1 Bacteroidota bacterium
TTTCGTAAATTTTTCACTCACGTTCGCAGGGAAATAGAGTTGATGGCGGACCACCAGCTCGGCAGAAACGCGGAGCGAGTTCCGGATGCGGATCTGTACGCACGCGGAGCGAAGCTCGGGCGCATCATCGATCGATACATGATACTCTCGGAACGGAAGAAGGAATTGCCGTTCTACGGTCAGCCCGCCGCCCGAATAGACCGTGACTTGCGATTCAGGATAGAAGATGGTTGTTTCGGGCTGCAGCTGAGTTCCATCGAGGAAAAAATCAATGTCCCATTCGCCCAGATAATATTGGTTATCGGTCGAACTCCACAATCCGCGGAGATTCGATTGCTCATCCAAGCGCGCGAAGGCATAGCGATTCCCGAAACTTGCACCCGTTTTTAGAGATTCGACCGGATATTTATATGAGGGATACTCCACGTACTAACCCTTAATTCCTGTTGACGCCATACTTTCGATGAAATACCGCTGGAAGAATGAATATGCGAGGATGACCGGCAGCGCAAGCAATGTCGCCGCAGCGAGGAGAGAGCCAAGCTGTGATTCCGCTTCACCGCCGGTAACAAAGATAGTCACCAATTGCGGCATTGTCATCAATGATCGGTCGCGGATAACAATGAGCGGCCACAAGACGTCGTTCCAGCTCGCCATGAACGTGAGAATTGCTACAGTCAGAATAACGGGCTTCGAAAGCGGCCAGATGAGCCGGAAGAGAATTGTAAACTCCGAGCAGCCATCCATCCTCGCCGCATCGATCAATGCGTCAGGAATTCCGCGAAACGATTGGCGAAACAAGATGATGCCAAGCCCGCTCATCATCGATGGGACGATCAACGCAAGATACGTATCGGTCCATTGCAGCTTAACCATAAGCACGTATTGCGGAATCAGCGTAATCTGGAATGGGATCATCATGGTGAACATGATGAGGAGATAAAGCGCCTCTTTGCCGAAGAAATTGAGTTTCGCCAACGCATAGCCCACCATCGAGCTCAAGACCACGACAAGCGCTGTTATCGAACAGGAAACGAACATGCTGTTGAGAAACGCCCGGCTGATAGGGATGCGTTCGAATACATGGGCGTAACTGGTGAGGGAGAAATTCGACGACCAGAGACTTAAGTTGGGAATTTCCATTTCCGGCTTGAGCGAACCGGCGATCATCCACACAAAGGGATATGCGAAGACAACCGCCCCGATTGCAAGTGCAAGATATTTGAGCGTTTTGGTCACGTGGGCTCCGTCTCGATGAATTTTCGCTGCAGCACCACAACGCCAAGGATGATTAAGGCAAAAACGAACCCTAACGTGGCGGCATAACCCATGTGATTAAAATAGAATGCCTGATTATAGATGTAGAGCATGGCAGAAAGCGTGCTTTGCATCGGCCCCCCGCCTGTCATTACATACGGTTCGATGAATAACGAAAAACCTCCGATCGTTGAAAGCACGACGATTGCGATAATCGTAGGATTCAACAATGGAAACGTCACATGAAAAAACTGCCGCGCCGAGGTCGCGCCATCGATCTCCGCAGATTCGTATAATTCTCGGGGAATATTCTGAAGCCCAACGAGGAAGAGCACGATGTAGATGCCAACGTTTTTCCATGTCGCCATAAGGGCAATAGAAGACATCGCAACTCCGGGATCTACCAACCACGGCACGCGGGGCACACCAACGGCGCTGAGAATACCGTTGAACACGCCGTTATCGTAGGCATACATTTGCTGCCATAGGATTGTCACCACAACTCCGGAGACGACGACCGGCATAAAGAATACTGCCCGAAAGAATCCCCTGAACCAAATGCGCGAGTTGAGCAGCAGCGCAAGACCCAATGCGACCGCGATTTGCAAGGGAATATGGATGAGAAGAAAGATAAGGGTATTCCCTATCGACTTGAAAAACAATCGATCGGCCGCAAGACGGATGAAGTTCTTCAATCCGACCCATTCCATCGGCGTGACGATGTCCCAACGATGAAACATCAGGATCAACGAAAAACACAGAGGATACCCGACGAACGCGACGAAATAGACAACGTACGGAAGGACGAGCAGATACGCGGTGCGCTTCTTGGTCAAGCTCATTTATTCCACTCCGCGATCACTTTCGTGCGGTCAACGGCATCATGGATCGCTTCCGCCGGAGTCTTACGGCTGAATACAGCACAAGCCTCGTATTCCTGCGAAATGGCGTCGAAGATTTCTTTCAAATCGGGAGCCGAGTCCATTCCACGGGTGTATGGAGCTTGCTGCGCGAACACCACCATAACCGGTTTGCGCTGAAAATAATCGGCAAAGGTCGGATTCGAAAGCAGATCTCCGCGGATAGGGATTTGATCTGTAATCTCCAGCAACGCGGCGTCGTGCTTTGCAGTTACCAGGAACTTCACAAACTCCCAGGCCTCCTTTGGGTGTTTCGTAGTGCTGAAAATGGCGATATTCTTAAAATCACCGCTGGTATAGACCGGGCCCGTATGCGAATCGGGCACCGGCAGCGGTGCAACCGTGTACTCCATCGAAGGTGCAAATTTCTGGATTACGGCAACCTCCCATGGTCCTGAAAAATGGCTCGCCTTTTTCTCCAACAAGAATGGATCGCCGCCTTGAAAAAACGTCCGCGGATAATATTTCTTGGCGTAGGCCTCCTGAAAAAATCCCATCACCTCCCGCGCATATTCGTTATCGAAAGCGACCGTCGTTCCGTCGAAAAGCGTCTTGC
Source organism: Bacteroidota bacterium (assembly GCA_035308785.1). Classification (GTDB taxonomy): domain Bacteria; phylum Bacteroidota; class Ignavibacteria; order UBA10030; family SZUA-254; genus DATGFY01. The sequence goes on from DATGFY010000196.1 coordinate 2,734, forward strand.
CATCAGACGCCGCGATATACATCGGGAAAAAATCGAACAACCGCTGCCACCAGATCGGGCGAACGTCTCTCTCCCCCATCCAGATATCGGTCTGACCGTCGTTATTCGTATCGCGCGTGACCTTTTGCGCCGCGGCGAAATATTCCGAATAGGTCTTTGGAATCTCATTGACGCCGACCTCGCGAAGCATCCGCATATTATAGAACATCATCACGGGATTGGATTTCCACGGAATCTGATAGTAATGACCGTCGCCTGAGCGGAATGTCTCGAGGAGCGGACGGGGAGTCCGTTGGCTTGCGATCGAATCGAAATCAGAAAATTGATCGAGCGATACCAGGCCACCCGATTTCGTAAATTCACTCATCGCAGCAGGATTGATATTTGAACAGACATCGGGCGTAGTTTTGCCGGCAATTGCGGCCAAAAGCACTTCCTCGCTCGATTGGCTGACCGGCAGCGGCTGCATACGGATATGAATATCCGGATGAATGCGGTTCCACTCATGCACAATGCTGTCCGCAAGTTGAATTTCCTGAACGTTCGGCGCCGGCCAATACGTCAGCTCGATGGAACCGGTCGTGTTGTTATCCGGACCGCCCGCTTTCGAACAGCCAAAATATGCGCACACGATGACGACACAGAGGGCGGATATGGAGAAACGGCGAACGAGCATCGATCTCAGTTCCACGTTTGCCATTCAAAATCGATCGTCGGGAACGCCTGCCGCGGAAAGATGCCGCCCGTCTTGGCAATGTACACATCGATCGCTTTGGGGTCGTTCTCGTTTTCGACATTCAAACTCTTGAGGTTCGCATCGAACACGCGGATGGGATACCGCTTCTTCAGCGCTACCATCCGGTGAAGCAGGCGCTCGGTGGTCTTGTCCGTGTAGTAATTCTTCTTCACGTCATCCTTGGATGTATCGAACGCCATGGTATCGCCTTTTGCGTTCCGGTAATCTCGGAGGTGTTCCTTATAGTAGGCAAGCAAGAGAGAATCGTTCACAGGAATCGAATCCATAATCGCATCCTTTGCAAGGCGGTAGGCAATTTTGTCTCTCCACCACTCGCGCTGCTTGCGCACTGTTTCGCGCCGTTGAAGGCCCCGGGCAAACGCTCTGGCGGTCAGCAATCTGTCTCGCACCATCTGCCACACCTCGGATTCCAGTGAAAGAAAAAACGCCTCGGGTGATGATTCATTTAACTTTAAATTGTATTCGCGTGCATGATACCAATCGAGGAACTCACTCACTGCGAAGACACGGCTTGTAAGTTGTACGAGCGTGTCATTCTCATGATCTTGAATACCGACCTCTCCGGTAATTCCCCATCGCTCACGAAGCCGGTCTCCCAGTTTCCACTCCGCAAACTTGGACGGCGACAAAATCTGTTTTGCCATGACGACATGGAGAATATCGAATGCCTTTCGTTCAATCGTCGGGTGCTGTCCGGTCATGAGATTTTTAATGTACAGATCTGAAAGTGAATCCGATTTCATTTGCATAAGGGCGCGCTGAACGTCGGACTGAAGCTTTGCCATCTCCGTTTCGGTTGCGACGGGATCAGTCCATGCCGATGCAGTCTCAAGAATATAGAATCCGTCAGCGACGTGAACGGGGAGCGAGTACGATCGGACATGCAGGGTATCGATCACGTTCGCGAGCAATGGGTTCTTGATATGAAGACGAAACGAAGTGGTGGCCATCGAACGGTCGTCGTTCTTCACCGAATCGCTCAGATGGCGAGCATAGAGAGAATCGAACGGCACTCCATGCTTCAAATCCACAACTTGCTGTTGACTTTCAGCAAGGGTGGCAGCGTACAGCCATCTAACCGTTAGATGCTTACTCTCCCCGCGAATGCCGTCATGGATTTCCTTCTGCGTTACTTTAACCTTGCTGCGGACATCGTCTTTATACAACTCTTCCGTGGCGAGATCGCCTTCCAACTCGGCAAGGGTGCGCCGCGCAATCGCGGTCGTATCCGTGTGATGCGCGAGACCATCGAGAGCGAGGAGTTTTTCGTACATCATAAAGTTCAGATAGCGGCGTTTTGAATCGGGTTCGCGTTTCGGGAATGCGGGACCAAATGCATAACTGAGGAGGAATTCTTGCGCAGTAATCGGTCTGCCGCCGATCTTGGCAACGACCATTGTTTCATACTTCTTATCATCGAACGAAAACGGTTGATTCAATTCTTGCGGAGGAGTATGTTGGGCAAGGAGCACAGCGCAGTTCATTAGGAGGAGAGCGAAAATCGCTGCGATCAGCCGAAGCTCATAACATATCTTCATTGTGAAACGTCAATAGCTGCGCTTCGCCAAGTGCGAGTTAGCGCTAGAACTGCGCGCGAACGGAAACGACATGGATCCCGCTCAGGATCCCCATATCGCGGTACGCGTAATCGAATTTCAAGGAAACAATATCCAGCAGCGAACTTGCTGACACGCCGACACCTAAGGAAAATCCGCCTTCGCGGTCGGCAAGGAACAGCGATTGAAAGCCGGTCCGCACAAAAAAGATGTCTTGGTACGAGAACTGGGTGCCGACATTCATGCTCTCATAATCATCGCTGGGGTGCAGCGCATCGGCCGTTACTGTCCACCGATAACTGTCTTGTTTCACCACATCGGTGGAAACACCAAATTGGAACAACAACGGGAGATCCCACGAGTTCATCTCGATAGAGGCGGGAATTTGATTGTTGGTGCCTTGCTGAGAGGGATCGACGCTGATAAATTGTCTCGCATCGCGGCCCGTCATTTGCAGCTTTGTACCGAAATTCGAGAGCGTGGCCGCAATCACCAATCCGCCGAAGAGATCGGTCTTGAATGTGGTGCCTGCATCAATCGCAAATGCGTTTGCGCTTTCGTGCCAAATCGTTTCCTGGATATATTTCGTAGTAAATCCGATGGCAAAACGGTCGGTCAATTGCCGGGCAAAAGTGACCCCGGCAGCGATATCACCGGCGCTGAAGTACTCCCCGGTA
>DATGFY010000197.1:0-7163 GCA_035308785.1 Bacteroidota bacterium
TAAAGAACACCGACGATTCGAACTCCGCCTTCCGGCCGCGCGGATCGAGGTAGACTTCGATGAACCCGAGGATGAAATCGACTGCGGAACTGTCCTTGACCCAATGAATATTGTACTCGCGGAAATCGCTCAAACTCCCAGTGCGGAAATATTTCGCAAGCAGGCGGACCGTCTCTGCCTGATAATCGGATGATGCGAAGGGAATCGCTTTCTCCAGCCATCCGTTGACCGCGGAAAGATCTTTGGCATAAAGCCCCGGTTCGGCGCCCTTGCCGCCGGCGCGCCAGATCTCTTCGTGAATTGTACCGTCTTTGTCCTTCACGACTTTGGAATTCAACGGATTCCTTTCGGCACCGGTTTTCGACCATGCATCTACTTCTGCCAGCGTGAGGTTGCGGCTATAGAAGTTCCCCGCGCTTGCTTTGATCCAATCTTCGCCGGGAGATTTATTGGTGAGTGTCGGCTCGAAGGTGGAATCAAAAATGACCTTCTCCAATCGAGTGAGTGTTGCGCTCAGCGTCTTGCCGTGGAGGTCAAACTTTGCGCCGTTCTTTTGTGCGGTTTCGCAGGCGGTCTTGAACTCGGCAAATGTACACTCCGGCACGAACTTTTTCGAATTGTAATTGTCGTAAAAACCGTTATTGATCCAAAAAAGTTTCACGTACGTGGTAATCTTTCCCAGTATAACTGGGTCGATTCCTTTGGAGTGAGTGTATACGCCTTCGAAGAGGTCTCGTACTGCTAATGCATCGGGGTGGTGCTGGTCGATGGAGATGTCCCGGCCGGAAATGGCTGCTTGGTAGAGATAATAGCTGAAGATCTTTTCTTTAAGGGTAAGCTGATCGAATCCATCGGCGTATAATTGAACGATGCGCGCTGGGCCGACGCGCTCGATCGAATATACCCGATTCATTGTACTATCCGTTTGGGATTTGCCCGTAACGGCGGAAAGCAACATAGAGAGTCCGAGAAGAAGTGAATAGAATGTTCTCATAGTGGATGCCTTAAGGAGACGGCAATAATCCTAAATTCACGAAAAAGGAAGTGCCGGAAGTTTCACCAAGGGGCCGAATGGTTCAATTCGTACCGTAAAATATCGAAAATTTGTCGGAAAGTCAAAGAAATCATCGTGCGTACCCCGCAGGCGTACTTGCTTATGTGCGTTTTTTCACCTAAAATATTCCATATCTCCCATGAAGAATTCTTACAGGATTATCCTCCTTTCCGTTTTGATCTGGTGCGCTGCCATTCTGGCTGCGCCTCTGCTTGCTTCTGTTGGATCGGGTTCCGGCAATGTTGTTTACCGTTTTTTCTCGACGATTTGCCATCAATTCGATGAGCGGTCATTGCACCTGTTTGGGTTTAAGCTTGCCGTTTGTGCCCGGTGCAGCGGAATCTACTTTGGATTCCTCGTGGGAGCAATCATCTTTCCAATCTCACCCAAGAGCTTCAGCGCACATGGGCGGTTCTGGCTCATTGTCTCGGTTACGCCGATGTCTCTCGATGTTCTCCTGAGTGTCGCCGGCATTCATGGGGCAAATATTGCAACGCGATTGACGAGTGGACTGTTTTTCGGGATCATAAGTGCCTTGGTGTTGATGCCTTCGATGATCGATGGATTGGTGGAATTGAAGGGAATGCTTTCAAATCTCAAGTTACGCTTGTACCGAGCATGATTCCTAAACCTGGCAAGGAGATCCCGGCGCTCTACGGTGGGATCGTCATCGGTATTATTTCTGTCGCGCCAGTGCTCGATCTGTTGAACTGTCTCTGCTGCGCTGGAACGATCCTCGGTGGGATTTCAGCCGTCACATTTTATAAAAACCGGTTCACGCCGGAAACACCTCCGTTCACGTCGAATGACTGCATGGTCGTTGGCGGTTTAGCCGGAATGATCGGCGCGGTGATTAGCACAATGCTCTCGACGATTATCCTTTCAATGTTCAAGGATACCTTCTTGAGCACCCTGAACCAGTACCGGGAATATGTCCCCGGCAGTACGATCGACCAGATGGCGGCAATGCTGGAGCACGGCATCCCGACATTTCTGGTTATTGTTGCACTGCTTTCTAATTTCGTCATCGATATCTTGTTCGGAGCGATCGGCGGATTGATCGCATACCAGATGTACAAGCCGAAAGGCTATCCATTGTATCCTCCTCCCGGGAGCCCGCCGCAAGGGCCTCCGCGGATTTAGGGGATGACAGATTTATTGAATTTTTCTTAACAATTTCTCTACTACCCAGTAACCATGATACCAAAACCCGGCAAGGAAATCCCCGCCATCTACGGCGGCATCATCATCGGCATTATTTCTTCGACGCCATTCTTGAATTTCATCAATTGCTTTTGCTGCGCGGGAGTGTTATTGGGCGGCATGTTGGCAGTGAAATTCTACAAGGACAATTTCACGCCCGATACGCCGCCGTTTACTTCATCCGATTGCCTTATCGTTGGCGGTCTCGCGGGATTGGTCGGCGCGATTCTCAGCACAATTCTCTGGGCCGTCTTTATGGCCATTTTTGGAAACGTGCTCGGCCAGTTTGCTATGAAAATGATGCGCCAGTACAGCTCGCAGTTGCCGCCGGGATTATTCGATCAACTTCAAGATGCCCTCCAGCAAGCAATGGAGGAAGGGATCACGGTTGTCGCATTCCTGCTTGAACTGATTAAAAACTTCGTCGTTGATATTGTCTTCGGTGGTCTGGGTGGGTTGCTCGGATACCAGTTATTCAAGCCCAGGATGCCATTGTATTATCCGCCGATGCCACCCCCGCCTCCACCTGCGCCGCCGATTCAATAGGTTGTTCGGCAGTTGAAAATCCTACGGCACCTAAGGCTGTGAGACTTGACTTGAGGAGGTTGAGGGCTCTCTTCCCCATCCTCCTGCTAGTGGGCGTTCAGAATTGTGCCGTGTTCGCAGGAGATCTGCCTGCACACGATTTTGTCATCACGTCACAGCGCGCCGCTCTGCAAATTTACCCCGACGCCAACGCGATCGCGTGCGTCGATACCCTTACCATTCGCCCGATTGCAAAGAACCTGCATTCAATCGGATTAAGTTTTCTTCCCATCTATAAAATTGATTACCTGCAAAGGGACGGAAATAAGACCGATTACAGGCAATCCCACGATACCTTGCTCGTCTCGGATACGCCCGATGACCGGGAATTTCAAATTACCATTTCGTATTACGGCATTTTCAACTTCGAATCGGATTTTGCCGGCATTTCGGAGAAGGAAGCCGTGCTGCATGAGAAAGCAGCATTTCCCGGAGGAACTCAACGGCTTACATTCAGCCGCGTTGCCATTACCGTACCGAAGTCATGGCGCGCCGAAGCAGCGGGCCGCCTTGTTGCACAGCGCTCGAGCGCGGATTCTGCGACCTTCGTGTGGGAGGAGAGCTTACCATTGAGCTCCTCAGGATGGATCTGTGCGGGTGAATGGCGGACGGAGCAACACGTCGACGGTAACCCACCGATAACAGTGTACCGAGCCGCGGACGACACCGTGAAATCCACCGATCTCGCAACGCTCGTTCAGAAGATCGTCGGGTTTTACGGCAAGGAGTTCTTGCCGTACCGGTTTCCGAAGCTCGATATCGTTGAGGTGGGGGATTGGGTGGCTGGGAGAGCGGTACTTGCAGTGGCCTCGCCCTCGATGATTCTTGTCAAACGCATGGCGTTTGAAACGGACGATCAGTTCAATCGCGTCGAGAACGTCCTCCCGCACGAAATCGCGCATCAATGGTGGCCATTAACGGTGTATGCCGATGAAGCCGACGCGGCGTTGCTTTCAGAGGGATTGTGTGAATATTCGGCGCGGTTATTTAATGAATCGCGCGGAACATTGAGTGTGCGCGATACACTCGATCATCATCCGCTGTTGCGGCCGCTGTTGGTCGATGCGATGAACGGGACTGACGTTCCACTTCATCAGGACGTGGATCTGCGCAGTGTCCAGACGCATTATGTGAAAGGTTCGTATGTCCATCACATGCTGCGCAATTTGCTCGGCAATAGCGTCTATATTCGCGTGCTGCAAGCGTATGCGCTGAACTATCAAAATAAAGAAACCGATGGGGCGGTGTTTGAACAGTTGGCCGAGAAGGTCTCCGGCAAGCGACTCGGCTGGTTCTTCGATGAGTGGACGAATACAACCAAGATTCCTCGCCTCAAGCTCTACAATGTTCATGCGAGACAGGATAGTGCGGGCTGGAAAACAAACGGGCGCGTACGCATTGTAGGATACGACCAATTTACGACCTTCGCCGATGTTGGCGTAATGAGCGGAAATGATACTGTTCTTCAGCGAATCTGGCTTGGGAACACGAATGTGATGGAAAGTGCAGATTCGGGTGAGTATCGCAACGACGCCGGATTTTCAACCCACACAACGGGGAAACCGGTTCGTGCAGTGCTCGATCCGGGAGGGAATACATTGAAACTGTTAAACCTCCCGGCGCGGTTTTCAGATTTGCGGCAGCCGGGATCTGGGTTGATGATCGTTGGTACCTTGAACGAGGCGGATCATCTCTTATCTATCGCGCGTCACGATTCGGCGGGAATGGCGCGAGTAGGCTGGAGGATGACAATTGTCGATGATACGAGCGTTACACTCGCGAGTCTGCAGCGGCAAACCGTTTTACTCTACGGATCGCCAAAGGATAATTCTCAACTATCGCAGCTTCAACAGAAATTTCCATATTCATTCAGAGGCGATTCGGTCGTCGTCAACAATGAATCGGTCTTCGATTCTTCTCTTGCACTCTTGCAGGCGATCGAAAATCCATTTCAGCCGCATGGGCTCATGATCTGGATCGCCCCGTTAAGCGAGCGCGCATTCCCGGAACTTCAGCCGTACGATGCTTCATGGGTTGTCCTTCGTGGGAAAGAAGAAATTTCCTCAGGTGTGTTTCCAGCCGATAACGAAGATACGGAGGTGACGATCAAAGAGTGACCGCAGATGACGATGATTTACGTGATGTCGCTGATACAAGCTCGGTCGAATTGTGGCCTGTTATGGCTACGCACATTGATTGAAGAAATCCTTTCGCCTCACTTCTCACGTCTTCCGTTTCACGCTTTTCAGGAAATTCGGTTAACATTCCTTAATTCTGTATTAATGCAGTCTTAAGACCTGCTGCGTATTTTATATGTAGTCATTGAGACAAAGAAACTGAGTCAACCACATAACAATCACTTAAAGGAGCATTATATGAAGATCACGAAGTTATTCGCAGTACTGGCCCTCGTCGCCGCATTCTCTCTCACCGGATATGCACAGGACTCGACCAAAGCCGCTACCAACTCGACCAAGAAAACCGAGATGGCGTCGCATAAGTCGAAGATGGCGCATCCATCGACGATGTCGCACAAATCAACCAAGAGCACGAAGGCCGATAAGGTCAGTTCGAAGAAATCAACCAAGGGCAAGTACGCCAAGAAGACTGCCAAAACGGATAGCACGGGCGCGAAAAGCAATATGAAGTAGGTCGGATTCCGGCCCATTAAATCCCAATCAACAACTACAAATCCCCTCTGCCGATTACTCGGCGGAGGGGATTTTTATTTCCGTGAACTCTTGCTGCGTTTCTTCTTTGGTTTCGGAATTCGGCCGATTCTCGGATCGCCTTTGACAACCAGTTCACACGCACGGATAACCGACTCTTCAAAATCATCACTCGATTCCGGAATGATCTGCCAGTTGGTAGGACCCTTGCCTAGAAGACGGATGGAGCGGATGGAGGGAAGTTGCTTCTTTAAGCTTGCGTGGTGTTCGATCTCGGTCGCAATCCATACGCCGTTATCGGCGGTATGTTCCTTCTTTTGGCGCAGGATCAAAACGATCTTATCCTCGACATACAATGCGAATGTGACAAACATCCTCTTTATTTCCGGTTCGAGCGGATGGAGATAGTCGAAGACGAACGAGAACGGAATTCTTGATTGGCTTGGTTCTTTAGAAATGGGCGCGGGTTTCCGCATCTGGAATGCAATCTATGAGAATGAAGTGGTTAGATGGGGGAGGGGCCGTGTGATAGCCTGTTCCTCTATCTTCCTTCATCTCTCCGCTCTAGATATCGCCGCCGAGGGAGAAGTAATACTTCGGAGATGAGAATCCTTGAAGGTTGTATGCCCAGGCCACGTCTAGCTTAAGCAGGAAACCTAGGAACACCATCCGTACTCCGTAGCCCGTTCCCATGAGCAGGTCCTTCATGTAAAGACTTCCGGTAGAATCGCGGTCGAACGCCCTGAAATCATACCGGCCATTCCACGCGCCACCGCAATCCACGAAAAATACTCCGTTCAAGCTTTCGAGAAACACCGGTAACGGTCCTGCGGCAAAATATCCGAAGAATGGGAAGCGGAATTCCATATTCGTGAGAAGGTACTTCGACCCGATCTCGGCGTTGTAATCGTAACCGCGGAGAGGGATTCCGGAGGTCAGGAATACAAAATCTTCTGCGCTATCAAGCGGGATATGGTTGTTCGTGAACTCGCGGTTAATCCAGTTATCCACGCCGCCGATGATGAAGCGCTGCGGATCGGGACCGAAGCTCCCGCCGCCAGCAAAGCGGAGCGCGAACGTATACGAACGCCACAATTTGAAATAATTACGGTAATCGCCGAGGACCGACCAAAACCCCAGCGCTTGGCCCCCGATCTTCGGGCTTGCCATCACCGAAAAATTATACCGGTCGCCGTTGACAGGCGATATCAATCCCCACAACGCCGTGTCATGGATATAACTGATCTGTGGAACGATCAAATTCCTGGTTTGTGACGGGTAATTTGTATAATCGATATTATCGCGGGAGAGATTCATCCACGAAAGATTGAACTCGAGTCGGTTGAACTTGGTGAGCGGCAGCGCTGCCATTCCCGAGATGCCGTAATCGATGAATCGATAGACACTGCTTCCGCCCGGAGTATTATCATCGAGTAAAATAAACCGTGCGCTGTGGAATGCCTGAATCCCGTAATCGATCCGTTTCGGCAAGTAAAAATACGCGATGGCATAATCGCTGTTCTTTAAATCGATCAGCAAGTTTGTCAGCAAGTAAATCTGGTGATTCCCAAGCATATCGCTGAAGGCCATAATCGTCGAACCTTGCACGCCGTAAAATGTATTGAAACCGGCATTGCCATAGACGATATCCG
>DATGFY010000198.1:0-8063 GCA_035308785.1 Bacteroidota bacterium
AAAGCATCACCCCGGGCCAGCAGATCGTTAAGATTATTTACGATGAGCTGATAAAGCTCCTCGGTGTTTCGAATGCCCCGCTCGCGTTCGCGCCGATGCCGCCGACGGTAATCATGGTCGCGGGTTTGCAAGGGTCGGGCAAGACGACCTTTTGCGCGAAGCTCGCAAACCATCTGAAGTCGAAAGGGAAATTCCCTTTGCTCGTTGCGGCGGACGTCTATCGCCCGGCAGCTATCGATCAGCTGGAACTCCTCGGCAAGCAAATCGATATTCCAGTCCTTGCAGAGCGTGGCAAGGGCGCAATTGAAATTGTATCGGGCGCGGTTGAACATGCCCGCAAAGGCGCTCGCGATGTCGTCATCATCGATACCGCAGGCCGCCTGCATGTCGATGAAGAGATGATGCGCGAGGTTGAACAGATCAAATCGATCGTTCACCCGAATGAAATTCTCTTTGTCGTCGATTCGATGACGGGGCAGGACGCGGTTAACACCGCAAAAGCGTTCCATGACCGGTTGAATTTCGATGGCGTAGTGCTGACGAAACTCGATGGCGATACGCGCGGCGGAGCGGCAATCTCGATTCGCACGGTCGTTAATAAACCGATCAAGTTCATCGGCGTCGGCGAAAAACTCGATGCGCTCGAAGCCTTCCATCCAGAGCGGATGGCGTCGCGGATACTCGGCATGGGCGATATTGTTTCGCTTGTCGAAAAGGCGCAGGCAACGGTCGATATCGAACAAGCGAAGAAGTTCGAAGAGAATCTTCGCAAAGCGCAGTTCACATTCGATGATTTTCTCGATCAGCTTAATCAGGTAAAGAAGATGGGGCCGCTTTCGCAGGTGATGGGCATGATCCCCGGTATGAACCGCCTGCCTGCCAATGCTCAGGTCGATGACAAGGCGCTTGTGAGAGTCGAAGCGATCATCCAATCGATGACGAAAGAAGAACGCCGCAAGCCGCAGATCATTAACGGTCTCCGCCGCAAACGCATTGCATCCGGCAGCGGAACGAGTGTGCAGGAAGTAAACAAAGTGTTAAAGCAGTTCGGCGAGATGCAGAAGATGGTCAAGACGCTCTCGAAAGGTAAGATTCCCGCGATGTTCCGCGGGATGATGGGGTAGGGCAACAGGATTGTCATCCTGAGCACCCGATAAAAACATTCGGGGATAAACTCCGCGAAGGATCTCCGCCGGTCGTGCAACAGGCTAGCTTGGGGGATTCTTCGCTGACGCTCAGAATGACAAACTTATTTGGATTTTGGGTCTTGAGGATTGTTTGGTTATTGGTCCGCCGTAGGCGGATTGGTCATTGGTTATTGAATCAGTAAGTTTTTCATAATTACAATAAGGAGAAGATACATTGGTTAAATTACGCCTGCGACGAGCAGGAAAAAAGAAGCAGCCGATCTACAAGATCGTTGCGGCAGATTCGCGCGCATCGCGTGCGGGAAAGTTCATCGAATCCGTCGGGCAGTATAACCCGCAGGTCCATCCGATGATCATCGACGTTAACGAGACGCGCCTCTATTCGTGGTTGAAGCGCGGAGCGCAACCGTCTGATACCGTCCGCAGTTTGCTCCAGCGCAAAGGCCTCTGGCTCAAGTGGACGCTCATGAAGCTGGGCAAGGACGATGCCGCGATTGCTCTCGAACTTGAGAAATGGCAGATGATGCAGGCCGATAAATCGCGCCGCGAAGAGGAAAAGAAAATCCGCCGCCGCGAAGCGAAGAGGAAGGCCGCCGCAGCATCGAAAGACGCGGCTGCACCTCCATCGGGTCCTCCGACGGAAGCCACCCCGGCAGCAGCGCCTGCGGCAGAAGCAGCGCCCGCAGAAGCCGCTCCGGCTGTGTAAGCCGCATAGTCATTGCGAGGAGCAGTGCGACGAAGCAATCTCGGTCGGTCTCGCAATCTCTTGGCCGGATGTCATCCTGAGCACGAACGCGCTGAGCACGAACGCGAAAGCGTTCACGAAGGATCTCCGGCCGCAGTTGAGAAGACTAACGTAGGAGATTCTCCCACCAATAATCCGCCATAGGCGGACGGCGGGCAAGTCGCTAACGCTCAGAATGACAATTCTTTTAGGTGTTCGCGATAACGCACTATGACTATGAAACGCGAAACCGCATCCGGCGGACTGATCGCCATCGGCAAATTGACCGGCGTATTCGGCATCAAGGGCTACCTGAAAATGCAGATCTATGCCGATGACCCTTCGCGCGTGCTCAAGTTGCGGAAAATCTTCCTCGGCAAATCACCGGGAGAGGTTACGGAGTATGGCGTGGAAGATGTTGAGATTCAGCATGCCTCAACCGTCATCAAGTTCAGCGCGGTCGATACGCGCACAGATGCAGAAACATTGCGCGGAAATTTTGTGTTCGTGAAAGCGACTGCCGCAACCAAGCTTCCGAAGGGCGCCTACTTCGTTCACGATATTATCGGCTGCGAGGTCCGCACCGAACAGGGCGAAGCGCTTGGCGTCATCGATGATGTGTTGAAGATGCCCTCGCAAGATGTTTGGACAGTCCGGAAGGACGGAAAAACGACGATGATTCCGGCTGTAAAAGAGTTTATCTCGAAAATCGATATGGAACACCGCATCGTGATTGTAAAGTCCGTCGAAGGTTTGTTTGAAGAAGGATCCGGAAGCGAATGAGGGTCGATGTTGTCACAGGATTCCCGAAGATTGTTCGCGGCCCGCTGGCCGAAAGCATGATCCGGCAGGCGAAAAGGAAAAAGCTGGTCAATATCCGGATTCACGATCTCCGGAAATACGCGCACGATAAGCACCACACAATCGATGATACGCCCTATGGGGGCGGCGCGGGGATGATCTTGAAGCCCGAACCGATTTTTGAATGTATCGAAGGGTTGAAATCGAAGCGGACGTATGATGAGGTTATCTATCTTACGGCCGATGGCGAAACATTGAATCAGAAGGTCGCCAACGATCTATCGCTGAAGAAAAATCTGATCTTTCTCTGCGGGCATTACAAGGGAATCGATCAGCGCGTGCGGGAACAACTGATCACCCGAGAGATTTCCATCGGCGATTATGTGCTGACCGGCGGCGAGATTGCCGCAGTTGTGGTCATCGATTCGATCATCCGGCTGATCCCCGGCGTGCTTGGCGATAGTGAATCGCTCCTCGGCGATTCGTTTCAAGACCCGCTGCTCGATGCGCCGTATTATACGAAGCCGGCGATGTACCGAGAGATGGGCGTACCCGAGGTCTTGCTTTCGGGCGATCATAAAAAGATCGGCAAGTGGCGCGAGGAAAAGAAGATTGAAAAAACCCGCGCACGCAGGAAAGAGTTGTTGTCGTAATGTTCTCTCATTCTGAGCGATAGCGAAGAATCTCCGCCGAATCGTTGCGCAAGCCGTGAGTAACTCACCCCCGGCCCCTCTCTTACGAAGAGAGGGGGGATGGATGACAGAAATCGTTTTTTGATTTTTTGGTAGTCGCAACCTTCAGGTTGCGTTTTTTAGGTTTTCAATAATAGGAGAAGCACAATGGATAAAATGAAACTTGTAGAAGCAATGCAGATGAAGACGGATCTTCCGGCATTTCGGCCGGGAGACACCATCAATGTTCACGTCCGTGTCATCGAAGGCGACAAGGAACGCATTCAGCAGTTCCAGGGCGTCGTCATCAGTCGCCGCGGATCGGGACTCGGCACCACCTTCACCGTACGGAAAATTTCCAATGGCGTCGGCGTCGAGCGCATTTTCCAGATTCACTCGCCCCGCATCGCGAAAATCGATGTGGTGAAACCGGGCAGAGTCCGCCGCGCGAAGTTGTACTACCTGCGCGATCTCGCCGCGAAGCAGATCCGGCAAAAAACCTCGGCGTAATTCGGGGGCGAAATGGCGAGGCGATTGGGCATTCTGCGCGATCGATTCGTGCGCCCGTTGTTTTCCGGACTTGTCCAGCGGACAAGCAGAGCTGCATCGGCTGCTCCGCAGTTCGAATTGGTGTCCGATTCGCCTGCCCAACTTGTATTGAAGCTCCGTGAGGCTCAGCTTGACGGGGCTTTTTTATCCCCTCTCGATTATGCCCGCGGTGAATCGACAGCGCGCATTATCCCGCGCATTGCCGCAGTCTCCAAAGGCGAAAGCGGAACGGTGCGACTGCTGGTATCGGAGAAGGTGCGCCTCATTAAATCGGTTGCCGTGAATATCGAATCGAGCGGCTCCGATATCGTGCTTGCGAATATTATTCTGCGCGAAAAGTTTGAAGTTGCGCCCGTGATCGTTCCCTTTATGCCACCCGCCGACCCGTTCTCCCTCCATGCGGATGCGGTGTTATTCACCGGAGATCAAGAATTCCCCGCTGAAGCCGGTTACTTTCCCCTCGATCTTGTCGATGAATGGTACGATCTGACCGTGCTTCCATACGTCCACGGGTTCTGGGTCGTTCCGGAAGATAAACTTTCGCTGGAAGAAGTGGAAACGATTCTCAAAGCCACACAAACCGGACTTCAGCAATTGAACATCCTCGGCGATGATTCCGCCGCCGTGCGGCCGGGCGAATTCGGCTACTCTCTCAACGATGAAGCCCTCAGCGCCGTTGCGGAATTCTTCCGCCTTGCCTTTTACCACGGCATACTCAAAGACATCCCCGATCTGCGGTTTGTAAAATAAGAACTGTCATCGCAAGTCCGACCGAGATTCTCCCGCCATTAAGATCAGCGGGCAAGTCGCTTTGCTCGCAATGACTGCTGGCTTGGTAAGGTATCATTCCCAAAAGACGTAGTCATTGCGAGGAGTAACGTCAACGAAGTTGACGGAACGACGCGGCAATCCCGTTATTAGTATGCAAACTCTCCGCCCCCGCCCCATTCCTCCTTCCCCAAAAATTTATTATATTTGAGCTATGCTTTCCTCGCTTTCCATAAAGCAATACGCGCTAATCGAAGAGCTTACGGTCGAATTCGAGCGCGGGCTCAACATCATCACCGGCGAAACCGGTGCAGGCAAATCGATTATCATCGATGCCCTTGGTTTGATCCTCGGCGAGCGCGCCGATGTCTCGATGATCCGTAAGGGCGCAGAGAAAGCGATTGTTGAGGCCGTCTTTTCCGTGGATGGGAAGAGCCCGCTAAAGAGTATTATGGAGGAGCAGGGGATTGAGTGGTCGAACGAACTCATCATCCGGCGCGAGCTTTCCGTCAAAGGTCAGAGCCGATGCTTCATAAATGATTCTCCGGTGACGATTGCAGCGCTCAAACAGATCGGCGATTTGTTGGTCGATCTTCACGGCCAGCACGAGCACCAATCGCTCCTCCGAACCGAAACGCATATCGTAATGGTGGATGAGTTCGGAGGCCATGAGAAATTGTTGGCCGAATATCGCGTAGCATATCAGCGCGCGCAGGCAATTCTTGCGGCAATCGACGACTTGCTTGCCAAGGAGTCTCAGCTTGCAGAGCGCCGCGACCTGTATGAATTTCAACTAAAAGAAATCGATGCCGTCGGTCCGGTTGCCCTCGAAGACGAGCGGCTTGAAACCGACTTGAAGCTCATGCAAAATGCCGAACAGCTTCACGCCTTGACCGACGCCCTCTACCGAATGCTCTATGAGGGCGAGAACGCTGTCCACGATCAGCTTATCGTCGCTCGCAAACAACTCGATCAACTGGCGGCAATCGATTCGACCTTTGAAGAGTCGATCAAAGAGACTGAATCCGCTGCCGCAATCGTAAAAGAGCTTGCAAAATCGGTGCAGGATTATAATTCCCGGATTGAATTTAGCCCGGAACGCATCGAACAAATCCGCACACGTTTAGGCGCGCTCTCTTTGTTGAAGAAGAAATACGGCGGATCGCTCGAAGCAGTCCTCGCCCATCGAGATAAGATTCAACGGGAAGCGGCGCTCGCCGGCAATTTCGAAGGTGAAATCGCTAAATTGAAAAAACAATTCGATGCAGAACGCGCTGTCTGCGCCGAAGCCGCCTTCCGCCTCTCTGCAAAACGCAAAGAGGCGGGTAAGAAGATCGATAAAGCCGTCATGGAAGCGCTTGCAGAGCTAGGCATTGCCAAAGCGCGGTTTGAAACGCGCATCGTCAGCACGAAGGTCGATAACAATGATCGCGCAATAGTCCGTGAAGGCAAGAATGCCCTCGCCGCAGATGCTAACGGCATCGATCAGGTCGAATTTTATATCGCTACCAACGTCGGTGAAGATGTGAAGCCGCTCGTGAAAGTCGCTTCAGGCGGAGAAATCTCGCGTGTCATGCTCGCGCTCAAGAAAATTCTCTCGAAAACCGCGCAGGTGCCGCTATTGGTGTTCGATGAAATCGACGTCGGCATCAGTGGACGCATTGCCCAGGCAGTTGGTCAAAGTTTGAAAAATCTCTCGCGATTCCATCAGGTTGTAACCATCACGCATCTGCCGCAGATTGCCGGTTTCGCCGACGCGCATTTCGCCGTCGAAAAATCCGAAGACCAAAAGCGCGTCACCACGCGGATGCGCAAGCTTTCCGCCAACGAGCGCGTCAACGAAGTCGCCAAGCTCATGAGCGGCGAAAAAATCACCGAGGCCGCGCTGCAAGGCGCGAGAGAATTGATTGGGAAGGAATAATCAAAATGAGATCCCCTCTCGGAGTTTACCCCCGAATGCTTTTATCGGGGGTAAGAGAGGGGAAAGTCCGCTGCAGGCGGACAGGGGTGAGTTACTCGTGGCGTGCTCGATGAATGTCCGGAGATCCTTCGTCCCGTTCATAAAGCAAACGTGACTCAGGATGACAATCTTCCTGCTTCACCGTTTTCACAGCCGATAATTTTATCAATGAATCTGAAATTATGCCATTAAATATCTACAATACCTTAACACGTAAAAAAGAAGAATTCAAACCGCTCGTCGAAGGGCGCGTGGGAATGTACGTCTGCGGACCAACCGTCTATGGCGATTCGCACATCGGCCATGCGAAAAGCTATGTCTCGTTCGATACGATCGTCCGGTACCTGCGCTATAGCGGCTACAAGGTTACGTACGTCCAAAACATCACCGACGTGGGTCATTTGACCGATGACGCCGATCAGGGTGAGGACAAGATTCAGCGTAAGTCCAAGATCGATCGCGTCCACCCGATGCAGCTGGTCAATCAATACACGAAAAGCTATTTCGAAGACATGGATGCGCTCGGCATCGGACGTCCGGATATTTCGCCCACGGCCACAGGCCACATCATCGAGCAGATCGAGATGGTGAAGTCGCTGATCGAAAAAGGTTTTGCCTACGAGGTAAATGGCTCGGTCTATTTCGACGTGTCGAAGGACCCGGACTATGGAAAACTCTCCGGCCGCAACATTGATGAAATGGAAACGGGCACACGGGTCGATGTGAAATCCGAGAAACGCCGCCCCAACGACTTTGCGCTCTGGAAAAAAGCCGGACCCGAACATATCATGCAGTGGCCGAGCCCGTGGGGATTGGGGTTCCCCGGCTGGCATATCGAATGTTCCGCGATGTCGATGAAATATCTCGGCGAGACGTTCGATATCCACGGCGGCGGGATGGAAAACCAGTTTCCGCACCACGAATGCGAGATCGCACAAAGCGAATGCGCCACCGGCAAGCCGTTCGTGCGCTATTGGATTCACAACAATCTCGTTACCGTAGCCGGGCAAAAAATGGGCAAATCGTTAGGCAACACGGTCAGCCTGAAAGACGCCTTTAAGAAATTTCCGCCCGTCGTCGTTCGCTTCTTCATCTTGCAAAGCCATTACCGCGGCACCCTCGATTTTACCGACGAAGCGCTTGAAGGAGCAGCGAAGGGATTGGAGAAGCTCTTGAACACCGTCAACAATCTCCGCAGAAAGGTTGGCGATGCCCGGACAGGAGAGACTGTAATTCCGCCTCCGTTGCAGAAATATAAGTCCGACTTCCTCGCCGCAATGGATGACGATTTCAACTCGCCGCAGGCGATCGCTGTGTTGTTCGAACTCGCACGCGAAGTTAATAATCAGCTTGCTTCCGCAACGCCCGATCCGGTAATGCTTGCAGGCGCAAATGAATTATTCCGTACCCTCGGCGGTGGCATTTTAGGCATTATTCCCGAG
>DATGFY010000199.1:0-2587 GCA_035308785.1 Bacteroidota bacterium
TCTCATCTTCGAGATACAGCACGAAGCGCTGCTTCGGCTGCCTCCCTTGCACATCGAACGAGCGGACGGTGCCGGTAATCGTCACCCACTGCCCGTTGTTCACCCATGACCTCAGCGCCGCGATCTTCACCACCTTGCTGAGATCGAGATATCCCCGCGGAAAATAATAAAGCAAGTCGCGCACCGACCGGATGCCTGCCGCATTCAGCGCCTCCGCCCGCCGCGGCCCCACGCCCTTCACATATTTTATTTCCGATGAGAGGGATTTCATGTATTTGAAGGTAAGAATAGAGGTGGGGAATTGCAAAACTCACAAATGTAGGGCGACGAGGTTCGTCGCCCGTGCACAAAGCGCGCACCGCTTGAGCGTAGGACGAGGTTTAGCCTGTCCGGAGACTCTGGGAGGGTGTTTTACTCTTGACCAACCTTTGGGTCGGGAGTGGAACTCGCTCCACGCACGGAAGCATTGAACCGAGATATTTTCTCATTCCCACGCTCTGCGTAGGAATGGGCTGTCCGACGCTCCGCGTCGGCGTAAAACTGGAGGAGACTCTTCCTTCCACCCCCATCTTCTCCTGCTTCTAAAGCCCTAGTGTTCCTCCTTCGCGTCCCGCGTCATCAAATCCGCTGTCGCCGCCAGCGGGTCCTTGTCGCGGTAGAGAATGTCATACACAGCGCTGGAAATCGGCATATCAATCTTCAAGTCTTTCGCAAGATTGTAGAGTGACTCGGTGGTGGCAACGCCTTCGGCGACCATGATCATTTCGGCGAGAATGTCTTCGAGCTTTCGGCCCTTGCCGATCTGTTCACCCACGTGCCGGTTGCGGCTGTGCTTGCTCATGCACGTTGCAATCAAGTCACCGATGCCGGAAAGGCCGGCAAACGTGCGCGGCTGCGCTCCTAGAGCGTTGCCGAGGCGCGAAAGTTCCGCCGTCGCCCGGGTCATGATCGCGGCCTTGGTATTGTCGCCGAATCCCGCCCCATCCGCAATGCCGGCGCCGATGGCGATGACATTCTTAATCGAACCTCCCAACTCAACCCCGCGGATATCAGTGCTTGAATAAACCCGGAAGTACGGCGCCATAAACGTCCGTTGAACCAGCTTGGAGGTATCTTCGCTCGCCGATGCCGCGACTACCGTCGTCGGGATTTTCTTGGCAACCTCTTCTGCAAAACTCGGTCCCGAGATCGTCGCGATATGCTCTTTTTTTACTGTGGGAAGTACATCGAGCAGCACTTCGGACATCGTCATGAGCGATTTATTTTCAATCCCCTTGGCAACATTGACAAATACCGCCCGCTCGAAATGTTCACCGCGGACCAATTCGGCAACACTGCGCAGGTATTGGGACGGAACGGCCGCCACTATCAATTCCGCGTCGTGGACTGCGCTCTGGAGGTCGTTAGTGATTAAAATAGATTTGGAAAGAAAAATGCCGGGCAGCAGTTTGCGGTTTTCCCTGTCGGCGAGCAGTGCCTGCGCGTGGTCTGGCTTATGCGCCCAGAGGGTGACCGAGTGGCGGTTGGAATCGAGCAGGATGGAAAGAGTCGTTCCCCAGCTTCCTGCGCCAAGGACGGCGATCTTCATTTGATACCTCTTTTCCTTAGAGGATTGTGCTCATTACTGATACAAAAAAAATTCCCCCTCCTTTTGGAGGAGGGGGTCAGGGGGTGGTCAGATACTCTTCTCAAATCCCGCTCAATGGCGGAACATGACTCAGAACTCACTTGTGCTTCTTCTTCAACCGGACTGCGCTGAGGCGGTGTTCCCTGCCTTCAAGAAGCCGTTTGATATTCGAGCGATGGTTATACACCAGCAGCAGCGTAATGCCGAGACTGAAATAAATCAACGTATGATAGCCGTACAACTCTGCATGAAAGACATTGTGGCGGGCAAACATCGCCAGCGGCAGCGAAAGCGCTGCGCTAATTGATCCCAGCGAAACGATGCGGAATAACACCAAAACCACCGTAAACACGCCGAGAGAAACAAGCGATTCGATCGGCGCAAGTCCGATGAGAACACCGCAGGCCGTTGCAATGCCCTTGCCGCCGCGCAATCCGCCGAACGCCGTCCACGTGTGGCCGATGATTGCCGCGCAACCGGAAATGATCTGCACGACCGTATAGTCCTCAAACGGCGTGCGATTGTTAAAGGGGATCGGGCCGTAGAACAATTTTGCCACCAACATCGAGGCAGCATAGCCCTTAAAAAAATCTACCAGGATAACGAGCATACCCGGTTGGAAACCCAGCACGCGCATCGCGTTGGTTCCGCCGGCATTGCCGCTTCCGTGTTCCCGAATATCAATGCCATAGAAGAATTTGGACACGATGAGGCTTGTCGGGATTGACCCAACCAAGTACGCTACAACGATCACAAATGCTAAAGGCAGCATAATTTCATCAAATCGTGGTTTTTTGGTACTATAAAGAAGGAAAAATCCAGCTAAAAGTCAATTTTTTCGAGGTTACGCAGGTCACATCCCCTGAAAAGAGTGGTTTTTCGGCGGTTAAATCCGATCTTTATTACAGAACAATACCTTAGCAATTTTAATTCGAGTACCCCTGTATCTACTGTTTCGCC
>DATGFY010000200.1:0-2020 GCA_035308785.1 Bacteroidota bacterium
GAAATCTGCTCTTAAGTCATTGCAAAAAACTTGAAGTGTCATTCCCGCGTGCTTCTAGCGGGAATCCAGCGTCGTTTCTCCAGGATTTATACAATACAATTTTAAATCAAGTGTACCATTGGATTACGAAAATATTATTTAACCCGCAGATATTTTTCTGCACAAAAAATCCATTGCCGACCTTGTGACCCTCATCACGTATTTCCACCTTAACGAGGTCGGAAAATCTGAAATTTTTTGCCTATTTACGCAGTTTTTTTCAAGTGCCCTTCATCACCGAGAAGAGTGCCAAGATGGCGGGGCGTTTCTTGACTAATTTGCACAAGTTCTATATATTTGAATCATTAAAGTAACGATCGTAGGCGGTGAATGCCGCCAATTGGGGTGCTTTGACTTAAATTCCGCGGTTTTGCGCGATTTCCAGTTTCACGAGTTTCATCCGTTTCAATTGAATATCTTTGGAACCTGACGAAAACGAAATAAAAGAGTCTATCTCCGAACGCATTGCTGATCTTGCCTATCCTATAGTAGGCAAAAGCCGGTCTGTGGATCAACTCCTCCGCTCTATCCAAAAGGTATCACGCACGACAGTCGATGTGTTAATCGTCGGCGAATCGGGACTCGGCAAGGGTGCAGTCGCGAAAGACATTCACGCACTCACGCAGAATGTCTCAGGCGCAGGCGCTTCGAATGGCGGAGACAAGTCGTTCGTTTCTCTCAATCTGTCCGTGCTTGATGATAAAGAGTTAGAATCTCTCCTCGCTACCGGTTCTAATCATTCCGCATACGATCGGTTGTTCCTCGGCAGCAGCAAAGGAACCGTCCTCATCGAAGAAGTCGAAGAGGCGAGTTTCCGCAATCAGATGAAGCTTCTGAATTTCTTAAATGAGCGGCAGGATTGGGCCAAGAGCGCTAAAGGCCGCCCCGAGAAATCCACTATCCGCTTTATCGTCACCCTCAAAGAATCTCCGCAGGCGTTAGTCGAACGGAGGAAACTCCTCGAAGATCTGTTCCACCTCTTGAATTCCTTCGAGCGTATAGCCATTCCACCATTGCGCGAACGCCCCGAAGACATCCCCTACATTGTGAATTATTTCGTCGGAGAGTTGTGCAAGGAGATGGGGATTGCCGAGTTATCGGTCGATCTCGCCGCGCTCGATGTTCTTGTGCGTCAATCGTGGAAAGAAAACATCCGGGAGTTGAAAGCGATTGTCGATAAGTCGGTCCTGTTCTCAACGGAAGGAAAGTTTACGCTCCCGCCCGAACTGCTCGACGAGAAAACAGAAATTTCAAAGATGCTGGAGAATATCGAATCGGGGCAGGATTTCATTCTTGATTCCTCGCTCGATATTATCGAAAAAGGCATCATTGAGCGCGCGCTCAACAAATTCGGTTTCAACCAATCCCGCGCCGCAAGCTTCCTCGGCATGACCGAACAAACGCTTCGCTACAAACTGAAGCGCCTCGGCATCCAGCACTCCCGCCAGCGCTAATCTCTTTATTCTTGTAATGTGGGGCGTCCGCCCGCGGCGGACTCCGATTCGCCTTTTTTTACACCCGGTTTTACAGTAACCTTTTCCCCTCCTCTCGGAGGAGGGGTGTCCCGCGAATCGCGGGACGGGGTGGTCTAATCTCTTCGCTCTGTCTTTGCTTGTATCAGCGAAATCAATTCAATCATAGCCCTTGTCAGCTTTACCCGCCGTCTTCCTGGCGGGCGTCTGTTTGGTGGAATCTGCGGTTCAAAGGCTTCTTTCCTTCCACACCACTCTCTTGCTCAACGTCGCGATAAACGGTATTGCCGCGGCATAGATCGTATAATATATCTCGAAATGCAGGAGGTATTTCAAGTACGATCGTATATTCATTTTCCCCGTTATGAAGATGAGAAACATCGAATCGGCAGCAACGCCTGCCCCAAACAGCGCCAGCCAGCATCCCGCGGAAAGAAAGAACGGTGCTACGATCAGCGAGGTGCGGTATAACCATGTAATCGCTGCGATCAACATCCCACGGGGAATCA
>DATGFY010000201.1:0-4900 GCA_035308785.1 Bacteroidota bacterium
CTCTGCCAAAGAATACCTGCGCGGAATTTTTTCATTTTCCGTTTTGCCAGGGACATACACATTGGTTACCGATATCCGCAATATCGAATCAAACCGGAGGAATTTCGATAAATCGCGGACTGTAACAGTTAAAGATTTCTCAGCCACTCCTTCGCTATCGGATATTTTCTTTTCGTATTCCGAATCATCTGCAGATGATTCGCTCATCCGGCTCACCGATTTCGGCGAAGTCCTCCCCCTCGGCTCGAATGTTTTTTCGTCCGTATTGGTTCACACCGGGGCGACTCCGCGGGAGAGTGTCAACGTTTCTTACAAAATTTCAGGCGGAACGATAGGTGACTTCGATACGACCACGATCATTAGCGGCCACCCCTCGGCTTCAGAGTTTATTCCGGTTTCCGGACTCTCAATCTCCGACCATGATACGAATGCGGCGATCCTCCATCTTCACCGATCACCTGACCACTCAGCGTCCTACCTCGTCCGATGGCGGATCCAGGGCGATACATTGCCGGAGGGTCAATATGAAGAGAAGGTCTTCGTTACGAGCGGTGCTTCCCATACAGAGCAAGTGCGAAGGTTTTCTGTGAGATGGATCGATATGCCGCGTTCGCTTCGATCGATGGAGCGGGCAGTGGAAGTCCTTCTGTACATCGCACCCGATTCGGTGATGAATGCGCTTCATCATTTGCACGGCGACGATCTCGAACGCGCTTTCCGACAATTTTGGAAAGACCGTGACCCGACTCCGCACAGCGCCTATAATGAAGCAATGGCTGAATATTACCGCAGAGTCGATCATGCCGTCTCGGCCTTTGCTACCATCGGCCAGGACGACGGATTCAAGACCGAACGCGGAAGGGCATATATCATCTATGGCGCACCTGATAAAACGGAGCGCGCCTTCGATTCGAGCGGACGACAGACCGAATTATGGTACTACACCGCGCTGAAGAAAAGACTTGTCTTCGTCGATCAAGCGCACCGCGGCGACTACCGGTTGGTTTCCATCGACGACTTGTAACCATTCATCAGCACAATAAAAAAGCCCCGAAGCGATTCGGGGCTTTTTTGTTACCTGAAGTTTACGAGAGAACTCAGTGTTTCCCGTGTCCGCCCTTATGTTCATCTTGGTGCGCTTGCATCTTGGCGATAACACCGGCAGCCCAATCGCGGCCGCCGAGGCCGAAGGCGAGCGCCAACGCCAAACAAACGGCGCCGAACGCAATTTGAAATCCGCTCACCACAAGCTCTTTCCCGATGTTCAACTGCTCCAGCGCCACGGAGACAACGAAGACAATGAGCGCATACCGGGCGATGTTGCTGATCCCTGCGGCGTTCTTCACGCCGGTGTTCGAGAGATACGTTTCGAGAATCCCTTCAAGCAAATTCGCAAAAAATAACCCGATGATCAGCACGAAGACAGCAACGATGACATTCGGAATATAGAGGATGATCCGGTTCAACAGATCCGAGGCAGTCTGTAGGCCAAGGCTGTTAAGCGCAATCAAGAGAACGATAAGCATCAAGATCCAATAGACAAGGATCCCGAGAATGCTGACCGAAGATTGCTGCATTCCTCCTTGCTTGAGGAACCCCTCAACTCCCGCCTTCTCCGAGAGGACGTCGATCTTCAACACTTTCAAGGTCTTCGTAATCGCCATCTGCGTTACTTTGGCAATCATCCAGCCGACGACAAGAATCACAAACGCGGCGCATAATTTCGGAAGAAACACTGCGAGTTGAAGCGCAAAATCCCGCCACGGATCGAATAACACCTTTGAATCCATAGATGCTCCTCAGGTTATAGTGAAAATGAGATGAACTGTGGAATTAGAATTTCAAAAAAGTAGGAAATTATTACTCCGAAAGCAAATAAATCTTTGTTTCCGGCTTTTTTCCCGTCCCGTTTAGCCCATTTCCGGTTTTTTTCATATATTTAATCTGGAATTGCCCCTTTTGCCAATCATTCACATTCTTATTAACGTATGACCGACCTTCGCTATCCTATTGGAAAATTCCAATCACCTGCGGAAATTACCTCGGATTTGCGCTCCTTTTTTCTGCATCAGATTGGAGAGACCCCTGCAAAACTTCGAGCGGCTGTAAAAGGCATGACGGACGAACAATTGAATACACCGTACCGTGAAGGCGGTTGGACTGTTCGCCAGGTTGTCCATCATGTGCCCGACAGCCACCTCAATGCCTATGTGCGTACGAGACTTGCCTTGACTGAGGAGAACCCGACCATTAAGGCCTATCATGAAAACTTGTGGGCGGAACTACCGGATGCGAAATCGTCACCGGTCGCACCATCACTTCTCATGTTGGAAAGTCTCCACACGCGATGGATGATATTGCTGCGAACTCTTAAGCCCGCCGATTTTGCGAAGACGTTTAAACATCCCGAACGGGGCGATATGACGCTTGATTCCCTCCTTGCATTATACGCATGGCATGGTCAGCATCACGTAGCGCATATTACTTCGCTGAAAGAACGGATGGGATGGAAATAGCTCCGTGATGAGCGCGCCCGCGCATGCCGATCGTGACCGTGTTACGGAGGCATGGGGCAAAATTTACGTCAACCATCCGGGAATGACCGGGGTTGCCCGGCCAGAATCGATAGCACGGGTGAGGAAACAAGACTTCGTTCGGATACTTCAGAGGTACGCAGATTTCAACAAGAATCTTCTTGTGCTCGAAGCGGGCTGCGGGCGTGGAATCGATTCACTCTACTGCGCGTCGCGAGGAAGCCGAGTGGTTGCGTTAGACAGATACCTCCCTCCACTCGCCGGCGTTGAGACAGCCCGACGGAGATATGAGGCCACTTCGTCCCAGCAGCTTTCGCTTTCCGGGTGCTGCGGTGATTTCTTTCGGCTCAGTTTTATGGATAATACATTTGATGTTACATTCAACAGCGGCGTGATAGAACATTTTTCGGCTGAAGCCGATCGCGTCGCGCACTTAACCGAACTTGCGCGAGTCGTAAAGCCCGGCGGCATAGTTGCAGTCGCGTTTCCCAACAAAGCCCATCCGCTTGCAAAATGGTGGGAAACGCTCGCCTCGCGCTTTTCGGATTTCGATTCGTACGAAATCCCCGAGCAGCCGATTACCGCCGATGCAATTCACTCCGCAATGGAATCCGCGGGATTGCGCGATACCGCCGTGCATGGCATCGATGCGTACAATACATTTGGCCATTATCCGCATTGGCTTCCGCTTCGGACAGTTAGCTATGCGCTGCGGACGCTGCTGCCTGCTCCTCCGGAATCAGTACAACTCAGATTTGGCGTGCGGTTATTGGCGATTGGGAAGAAATAGGATTCTGGTGATAACACCTCGCTCGAAATAAAACCTAACAATGACAAAACTGACATCCTCCCCGGCTTGGCTTGCCCTCGCGGGACATTATGACATAATGAAAGAGAAACATCTCCGCGATCTGTTCGCTGCAGACCCAAAGCGGTTTCAATCGTTCTCTCTCCGGCATAACGATATCCTGCTCGATTATTCAAAAAATCGCATCACCGAAGAGACACTGCGCCTACTCATCGAACTTGCAAAGCAGGCAAAAGTTGAGGAGTGGCGCGAGAAGATGTTTTCCGGAGAGAAGATCAATATAACCGAGAATCGCCCCGTCCTTCATGTCGCCTTGCGCAACCGGTCTAACCAGCCGATTTATGTCGATGGCAAAGACGTCATGCCCGGTGTGAACCGGGTTCTCGCACAGATGAAACGCTTCTCGGAACACGTTCGCTCGGGCGAATGGAAGGGATATTCCGGAAAACCGATCACCGATATCGTCAACATCGGCATTGGCGGATCGGATCTCGGGCCGGTGATGGTGACCGAGGCGTTAAAACCGTACGGCAACGAGTCGTTGCGCGTGCATTTCGTTTCGAATATCGATGGAACGCATATCGCCGAAACGCTGAAACCGCTGGACGCCGGAACGACCCTCTTCATCATCGCCTCGAAAACATTCAGCACGCAGGAAACGATTACGAATGCAGAATCTGCGCGCGATTGGTTTCTTCGCGCGGGCCCAACCAAGATTGACATCGCAAAACATTTTGTGGCACTCTCGACGAACAAAGAACTTGTGCAGAAATTCGGAATCGATCCGGAAAATATGTTCGAGTTCTGGGATTGGGTCGGGGGCAGGTATTCCCTCTGGTCGGCGATAGGTCTATCAATTGCGCTGTATATCGGCATGGAGAACTTCGAAGAACTCCTTGCGGGCGCGCATGAAATGGATGAGCATTTTCGGACCGCTCCACTCGAAAAAAATATGCCCGCCATCCTCGGGCTGATCGGCGTCTGGTACAACAACTTCTTCGGCGCGCAGAGCCACACGATTTTGCCCTACGATCAGTACATGCACCGGTTCCCGGCGTATTTCCAGCAGGGCGATATGGAAAGCAATGGCAAGCGCGTTACGCGCGACGGTGCAGGCGTGGATCATTCCACCGGTCCTGTTATCTGGGGCGAACCCGGAACGAACGGCCAGCATGCGTTCTACCAACTGATCCATCAAGGAACAAAACTGATCCCCTGCGATTTTCTTGCTCCGATAGAAACGCATAACCCGATCGGCGAACACCACCGAATACTGCTCTCGAATTTCTTTGCGCAGACCGAGGCGCTCATGAAAGGAAAAACGGAAGCAGAGGCGAGAACCGAATTGATGAAGGATGGATTATCTGGAGAAAAGCTTGAGAGGCTTTTGCCGCACAAAGTGTTTCCGGGCAACCGGCCGACGAATTCCATCCTTTTTCGAAAGCTTACACCGCTGACGCTTGGTTCGTTGATTGCGCTGTACGAGCACAAGATCTTCGTGCAAGGGATCATTTGGAACATCAATTCGTTCGATCAGTGGGGCGTCGAGCTCGGCAAG
>DATGFY010000202.1:0-4346 GCA_035308785.1 Bacteroidota bacterium
TTCAGTCTACCCGTCGTTCCGGAGAATTCCAAACGTTCATGCACGCTCGCATCGTTGAACTTTGCGCCCTCCCTGCGAAACAACCGTATAACATAACCCGGATACCATCCACAGTGGCGAATCCATTTTCCCAAGAAATATGCGCGACGCGCCATTTCGTATCCTCCGTGCGCAACATTTCCCGATTCAATGATTGTGGATATTTCCTTCGCCAGTTCAGGGGTAACGCGCTCATCGGCGTCGAGCCATAACACCCATGAATTTGACGCATACGTTACCGCCAGGTTTTTCGATTCGGAATAGCCCTTCCATTCGGTAGAGATAACATTTGGTGTAAATTGTTTCGCGATCTCGGCAGTTTTGTCCGTGCTCGCTGAATCGACGACAATAATCTCATTCGCCCATCGAACGCTTTCAAGGCATTCGCCGATATTTTTCTCTTCATTCCGAGTGATGACAATAACCGAAAGGGGGATCATCCTACATCCTCTACAGTTACCGCTGTCTTCTTCTTCAGGAAATCCACTGCAACTCCTGCGGCAAGGAACCTAAATAGCATCGCGTTTGTAATCGATGAAGTCGGCATAGTAAAACAGCCATCGATCAAATAGCCGATGAGAAGTAATACACCCAACCAACCGTAACTCGCCGCAGCGGTCGGTGATTGAGTCCGCCCGAGTATCACGAATGCGCAATACCCCAGCGCCCCAAGCATTACCGCTAGCGTAACGTCTCCGGCGAGGCCGCTCTCCATGTAGATTTGCAGAAAATCATTGTGCCATGCATTGACTTTCTTATCGCGCATCACCTCTTGAGAGTTGAAGACGAGAGGGAACGTCTCCGGCCCGAAACCGAGGACGGGGTGATCAGAAATATGGGTCCGTGCATCGTGCCACAAAGTCACCCGATCGCTGCTGTGTTCGAGCGGACTTGCGAGGGTTTCGAACCGCGCCCGGAGTCTCGGCACAAGAACAAACAGCAATGCCGCCACCGCGACAAGACCGATAACGAGTTTCCGATTAACGAATAATCCATAGACTACGGCTGCGACTGTTGCGGCAATCCAATCGCCTCGCGTCAAGGTGAAGAGCAAACCGATCGTGAGCGCGCTGAAGGCTGTCCACCGGGTCCATTCGGATGGAAAAACTTCTCCGGCAGTTGCCGTCATTGTCAGCACCAATACAAAGAGCAGATGCGTGGAAAGCAGCCCTCCGCCGGAAAGGCCGTTCGCTTTTTCGATTTTACCCGAAAGCATCATCGCGACCGAGATGGCCGTAACGATGAGCGTGGAAATAATCAGCCATTGAAAGGTGGACCGGATATTTCTCTTTGCCGCATATGTAAAATAGAATGCGCAATAGAAATACGTCCCATAAAAACCAATTTCTCTTCCGATCGCCCTCATACTGAGACCGGGATCGATCGAGAACCAAATTGACAGCAACCGGACGGCGACAAAGGCGAGAATCGGAATATCCAGAGGCGTCTTGCGGTATGGATATCCGTTGAAACAGAGAAAGATAAAGACCAGAAATAATAACCCCGCGAGAATTTGCGCCGCCGCGATCGAAACCATCAGCGAGACCACAAAGCCCTTCATCAGAAGGTCGAACACGTGAAACGCGAGTTCTGATCTATGCTGTCGTGAGCCCATGCGCACATCGTGGATTGTGTTCCCGAACTACCCGTTCGAATATTCTCCGATTCTCATCACCTACTTTAGTAGCAGGGTGATACAGGTGATAGAGAACCGCGAGATATCGTAAACTGTTGAATTTTGCTCCAACAAGCGAAAGCCGGAATGCAATATCTGTGTCCTCGCCAATTCCCGGGGCCTGGTACTCCTCATTGAATCCGTTGATTTCTTCAAGGAGAGATTTTTCGACCGAGAAATTGCATCCGAGAATTCGCGCCTTGTTGCGCGGGATTAACGTTCTCAAAACGTCGTTGCCGATCCTCAACCCATCCTCCAAATTACTGCTTCTGGCCATCAAGCCATCGAGGAGGAGAACCGGATTCAAGCTCTCGTGTTTCCCAGTTGCAATCCTCTCCACGCTAATTTTCTCCGTAATCTCTTTGCTCAAATTGACCCTTCTACCGCAGAGCACTGTTCTATCTGCGCGGCGGCGCCGATGGTCATCCAGAAATTTCTTATGAGGCAGGCAATCGCCGTCGATGAAGACAAGATAATCCGTTTCGGATGCGCGTACGGCGGCGTTAAGAATGGCATTCTTCCGGAAACCCTTGTCTTCTTGCCAAACATGGCGAATGGGAAATTGCGAGGTGGGTCTGTATCGTTCGATGAGATTGCTAATTTCCGATCCTGATCCGTCATCGGCAATAATGACCTCGAAGTCGTGGAATGTTTGCCGTTGCAGTCCGGCAAAGACGAATTCCAAATACTTTGGCGCATTGTATTCCGCAATAATCAGCGTAAGTGCTTTTTTCACAGACAATACTAATTGTCCTCAAAGCCGGAATTGCAGGTCGTATAATTTCTTGTAGATGCCGTCGGTATGTAACAGAAGCTCGTCGTGCCGGCCAACTTCTACAATTTCGCCTTCATTAAGTACGAGTATTCTATCCGCATGTTGAACAGTCGATAACCGATGCGCGATCACAACGGAGGTGCGACCTTCCATCAGGTGATCGATCGCTTCTTGTACCAGAATTTCAGATTCCGTATCGAGAGCTGAAGTCGCTTCATCCAAAATTAGAATCGGCGGATTCTTCAGCAGCGCTCGAGCGAGGGAAATACGCTGCCGCTCACCGCCTGAAACTTTAACTCCCCGCTCTCCCACAAGCGATTCGTATCCTTTTGGAGTGCCCGAAATAAACTCGTGTGCATTCGCCGTCTTCGCCGCGGCGATGACCCGCTCCATCGGACAATCTTCGAGACCGTACGCAATATTATTGCGGATGGTGTCGTTGAATAATATCGTTTCCTGGGTGACAATGCCTATTTTCGATCTTAACGCCTTTACATCCAACGCGCGCAGATCGATGCCGTCGATTAAAATTCCGCCGGAGGTCGGATCGTAGAATCTGGGGAGTAAGTCCACCATCGTCGTCTTTCCGCTGCCGCTCGGACCAACGATCGCTACGATTTCGCCTTTTCGGATCGTAACATTGATATTCTTTAGAATCGGAGGACTATCCTTGTAGGAGAAACCAACATTCCTGAATTCAATCGAATTGGAAAAATCCTTCAGTGGAGTCACTGTCTGGGGATTCCGAATCGTGGCTTCGCGGTCGAGCAATTCAAAAATGCGCTTCCCTGCAGCACTAGATTCTTGAATGCGGTTATTCACGCTCGTCAGTTCTTTAATCGGCGGCATGATCTGGAAAATTAGGATGAGGAACCCCAGAAACTCGCTCGCATTCAAACTATGCTCCACCAAGATTTGCCGCCCGCCGAACCAAATCATCACTACTCCCGCCGCCACGCTCAACAGTTCGGTCAACGGAGAGGCAAGCTCTCGCATTCGGGTAATCCTAATCAGGGATGAGAAATACCGCTGTGTATGCTTGCCGAATTTCTTGATCTCGAAATCCTCCATCCCGAACGCCTTCACCACCTTTACCCCGGAAATGGTTTCCTGCAAAATTGAGGTTATATCCGCAAGCCGCTCCTGCGAAACTCCGCGCTCTTTATGGAGTTTTAACGCTATTCCACCGATGATCAGCAGAGCGAATGGGAATACCAGCAATGAGATGAGTGTGAGCTGCCAGCTGATTGATATCGCCAGCCAGAGGAAAATTATAATTGACAGCGGCTGTTTGAGCAACGTATCGAAGCAGGCAGTTACGCCTCCGTTAATCAGCAGGACATCGCTTGCAATGCGCGACATGATTTCGCCCGTGCGCTCGTTATTGAAATAATCGAGCGGCAGGTCGTGCAAATGTTTGTACAGCCGGTTGCGAATATCCCGCATCACGCCTTCTTCGACATAGCCCATAAAGAACGATTGCATATAGCCGAAGAAATTTTTGAACAGAAATGCCGTGAGGATAATAGCGCAAATCTTCACCAGTGCATCCATCGGGCTGCCGCCGAAAATGAACTGCAACACGGATTGCTTTACACCCTCGCCCAAACTCGAAATGCCCATCGGCAGCTTGAACATCGTCATCGATGAGGCAACCTCGCTCGGAGTATTCGCGTGAAACAGCATGCTGAGCAGCGGGATAAAGAGGTAAATCGAAATCCCGTTAAACACTGAATACAACGTGGTGCTCAGCATGGACAGCCC
Organism: Bacteroidota bacterium; assembly: GCA_035308785.1. Classification (GTDB taxonomy): domain Bacteria; phylum Bacteroidota; class Ignavibacteria; order UBA10030; family SZUA-254; genus DATGFY01. Next base: position 4,254 of record DATGFY010000202.1, read on the forward strand.
GAGCCGTTTCCAATACGGGCGCGTGAAGCGCAGAATGCGGAAGTAGGTTCTCATTGATTTTCGAAGCACCCTACTTCGGTACACGAACGAATT
>DATGFY010000203.1:0-4459 GCA_035308785.1 Bacteroidota bacterium
CGAACGGAAGAACGTAATTCAACCGGAGCAGGGCAAACGTGGCGTTTGGATTGAAAACGCGATCAAGCGAGAATTGGAGAAAAATATCGCGATACACAAACCGATCCGCCGAAAGACTCGCCGAACGGAATTGATTCAGACCGTGATCGTATGTAAATGCACCCTGAATGCCGATCGAATAGGGCGCACGAATGGAAATGCTCGGGTTGCTTTCACGCTGCACTGTAGTATTATCCGCCGCGGTATAAACGCCGCTATAGGCGATCTGGAAATTAGGGAAATAGTAATTACCCGAAACAACGAAGGTTTGCTGGTGATAATAGCTCCCAATTGTGTTCTGGGCGCTGGCGCCTGCGGCAAGTCCCGAGGTTTCTTTCAAGAAAATCGGGGTATTAAAAAAAAACGTTGTCTGGCTCAAAATGCCGGAGGGGTTGAGCACGGGATCTTCCGCCATGATCTGTTGAGTGAGATCCGCAAGAAGTTGGTTGGGGAGTTGCAATTCTAGAGTCGCATGCGATGCGGAAAGTGGAGAAACCGCAACATCGCCGTACAACGAACTGAGCAGCCGTATTGTGCCATTGGCATACGGATACAACACGCGGCGGGTAAAACCCGGCTGATAATAATCGGCCCCGGCGCCAACCGTTAACAGAGAGGTTAACCCTTCTGAAAGAGCGACACTACCGGCTGCTTTGTTAAATCCCCGGATGATACCGCCGGATACCGTATAATCGAATTCATAGGGAGGAGTCATTTGCCGCGGAATGACTTCTCGAAATTGTGATTGGTTCAATTCACCCCATTGATTATACATTCGAAGATCGTACGATTCAACCCCGTAGATCAGGGGAAGCCCAAAATGTTTGAGCGTATCGTTCGTCGATTGAAAGTAATCCACCAGCCGATTGCCCGAATATAATTCCACTTCTTCGTTCGCAGGAATTTCGGCGGCGTAATCTTCCTGGGAAAATGTAATACGGCGCGTGTACGGGCGGTTTGTCAGTTCTGCTCCAAAAATCGAAAACGGAGACGGCGTGTAGGAATTCAGATCGCCGAAAACGGCTTCGCGTACCGGGAACGGCGGTTCAATGGGATATGACAGCGTACCATGAAAATTTTGTTCGCGGAGACGGTTGCCAAACAAACCTGCAGCGTTTGCGTCCAAATCCCCATCCAAAAATTCGCCGCCGAGATCGAACCGGTACGAATTTCTCGGGCGGAAATCTTCGGCAATTTGGGATGAAAGATTCCATACGAATTTCCCGCCGTTTAGCAGAGAGGTGGTGCGATAAATTTCAAAATCGGGTGCAATGCGTTCGGGCCGGTTTAACGCTCGTTTCCGCGCCTCTTCTCTCTGGTATGCTGCAAAATACGGAAGACTTCGGTCAGGTTTCAAGATCACCGCAAGCCGCCGTGGATCGTACCTAATGGACATATGGAAGATTGCGCGGAATACATCTTCACGAACATACGCTTCATCCTCCGAGAATGTATATTCCTCGGTCGTGAGCGTTGAGCTGGTGTCCCGGGTAGTGATCTTTCCGCTCAGTAAGTCAAGCGAAAATGGAGAGCCCGGCGTTGGGTAGAATCCATTGATAGCTCCTTTCGTCGGGGAAAATTCGGATTTAACGCGGATAAAATGAAAGATTGCGAGTATAGGAAGGTACGCGCTGTTCTTCCGATACACAAGTTCGATATCGGTCGTGCCGATTCCCTCAACGGTCAACGCAGCAGGAATGAGTTCCTCTTTCGCAACCCTGCTGCCGCTGCCTGCCCCGGCAATGGCAAGGATTGGAAGCATGGCGAAAAGCGACAAACAACCGATGAGGAGTGCGCTTCGCATGGGAATGCTTATTTCAAGGTTACAGGGATGGACCAGGACAACGGCTCGGCTTTGATAACATTTCGATTATCGATGTCCGCCCGCTGCGTCCTGACATCGACTTCTAACGTGTACTCGCCCGAAGGCACGTTCGTCCGATCGATATCCATCTTGTACGTGAGATCTTTATATACCACCAAATTATAATCGTGACTCACGAGAGTCTTTCCATCCCGGATGATCCTACAGTTGACCATTCCCCAGTACGAGGCATTTCCCGTTCTTTTCACCGGGAGAATAGCGCTCAGGATATTGCCCGATGAACGGTATTCTAACGCACGAACGAGTTCAAGACCCGTGCTTACGTCAAGATACCGGTAATGAAATGGAACGGACGTGATCGTGACTAATTCGAATGCAGCTCCGAATCCTTTTTTTCCCGCTATCTGCGGTTTCTTTTGATCCTTTGAGGCAATGAGAATTCTCGCCCAGTATTCACCGGCGCTCAACCCGGAGGGCGCATTGACGACAAAACGCACGACTTGACTTTCTGCGGGTCCCAGGGTGAATCGCTGCGGATAGGCCTTGATCCAGCTTGCCGCCGATTTGTCATCGGCTTGAAGAGTATCCGGGGTGATCACGGTAATCTTACCCGTGTCATCGCTAATATGATACCCGTATTTAAATTCGATCCATACCTCGATTGGATTGTCGGATGGATTATTCACGTTCACGTGAACAGATCGCTGATGGTAATCGGCGAAGACGATTTGGGGGGTCGTTCGGACACCGGCGAGGGCCGGCAGATGAACACAAACGAAGAGGAAGGCGACGAATGCCGCAGATACTCCGATCGTCCGGAAGATTCGGTTTGGAATTGCGCTGTACGTCATAATAGTGGTACGACCGATTAAAATCGAGCGACCGCGCATCGGCGGAGTATTGCGCGTTGCTGCGGTGATCGCCTTTTTTTGATTTTCGCGGATATACCGGACACGTTCAGGCTGCGATAATCAGCCGGTTGTTTTCCGGTTCCGTCATCGGAAGCGTTGCGTGAGACTCGTGCAGCTTCTCCCGATGCCTGTTCCTTATACTACACAAAAAGGGATATCCCTCTCGCCGCTTATTACGGCAGAGCGAGAGGGACATCCCTCACACTACATCTTGCGGGTTTCGTGCCCTAGAGCGGAAACCGCAAATCTTATAATCCGGTGATAATTGCAGAGCAAGCAACAACGCCCTGATAGACGTCGGAGATTGCGTTCGCAGGAACCGTCACCGTAATACCAAGCCACAACGTAACCTGACCGGCATCTGCACCGCCGTCATTCAGATTGAAAACGTTCGTGACATTGGGATTGTACGACGCGCCGCCGGTACCATTGGCAGTGGTCAAACCATCTGCAGTCTGGTCACGGAAGAGCGACGTGGGGCTGAACGAGCAACGGATGAAATCTTCCGTCGCGGTTCCCGGGGAACCTGCGCTGGAAACGGATCCGGGAGAATTCGTGAAACCCTGCTGTGAACCGGTCAACACCGAAGGCAATTCGAACGATACGGCAACCGAACCTGCACCGGTAACCTGAAGAACGAAGTTCATCGGAACGCCAGCTTCGCCGCCGTTGATGGAAGGCGTAACAACGCCGGTACCATCAGACTGACCGCCGGGGACGCCGCTCGCGGTGAACACGTACTGATCCGGATTCAACGTGTAGGTATAACCTTTGGAAAGGTTATCCAATTGACCCGGAGCCGTTGTGGTGAACGTAACATCGCCCGCCACGCCGACCGTATAATACTCGGCCGCTGTTGCAGTCGTCTGTGCGTTCGCCATCGCGCCAACCAGCACCACGGCAAGAACTATTAGAAAGAGATTACGCATACGTATAACTCCTTATACATGAAGATGTATGAATTAGTGGATTAGAGAATGTATTATTGTGAATAATTGATTGTTTTACTTACAAAACTTCTTGTTGCAGCTGCCAAAGACTCTTCAATTGCGGGTTGTTTAGTGTAGCGAAAAAAAACTTTACTTTCAAGTGTTTTCGCATCATCATTGTTCTTTTCCCCATCCTCCATTTATATGGAGGATGGGGTCAAGAATCAGCGAAATTTCGCTTATTTCACCAACATCATCTTGTGTGTTTCCATGAACTTCACCGCGCCCGACTTGGTGTCGTTCACGAGAATACGATAAAAATACACGCCCGAAGGCAGATTGGAAGCGTTAAACTGCACTTCGCTCGATCCTGCGGAGTATTCTTCGCGGTTCGCGAGCGTGATGACTTCCTGTCCAAGGATGTTGAATACCTTCAACGTCACAAGGCCATCATTCTGGAGATTGAACTTGATATTCGTCGTCGGATTGAACGGATTCGGATAATTCTGATCGAGCGCATAGCGGCTCGGTTCTGCAACCGATCGATTGTGGGTAAGCGGGGCACTAGTGCCACCGATAGCCCGAATCGCATAAGGTACATTCCTTAACGCTACGGCACCGGTAAGTACAAGCTTATCTACTTTCGGCCATTTAAGCAACGAATTCCATCGTGTGGTGTCCGTGATACGACTGCTATCGGGTGCAGCAAAAACACCATTCAATGCTTGCAGGCCATTCGCCATTTCTACCGGCGT
>DATGFY010000204.1:0-1830 GCA_035308785.1 Bacteroidota bacterium
TGCTCAAATCGACCGAAGAATTGAAAGACCGCTTAGAGTTTCTCCGCAAAAACCGATGATGCGTTTGTGGGCGAAAGCCCTGTGTGTTGTTCTGCTGTTCCTCCCCTCGTTTGTTGTTTCCCAATGGCATCAATCTCCCAGCGATACCGCCGATGTCAATGTCTTTGCCGCGTATGATACAATGGTGTTCGCGGGAACCACAAGCGGCCTGCTCGTCTCGTTTGATCGCGGCCAAACGTGGCAGGTGAGCGATTCAGATTTGACGAACCTCGATATCAACGCCCTCGCCTTTGATGATACCGTGCTTATCGCGGGCACCGACCAGGGCGTATTCTTCTCCACCGATTATGGATTTACGTGGGCTTCCTTCAGTTCGGCGAAACTTTCCACCGAGGTTGTCGAGGCGCTCATCGTGACCCCCAATGGCCTCTACGCGGGCACGCGCGAGAAAGGCGTCTATCGGTGGAACTGCTCCGACTCGTGCTGGACGAAACCTGATACCACCTGGACCGCCTCGGATTCCGGGCTGACTGATGAGTTTGTTATCTCTCTCGTCAAGAGCGGTCCCAACCTCATCGCCGGGACGTACGGCAAAGGCATCTTTCTTTCGACCGATAACGGCTCCGGCTGGAAACGTGTCACGACCCTCGATACGTCTTTATATATCTACTCGCTCTATTACGATACTGCGGCCGTTTTGGCCGGCACGGATAAAGGCGCGTTCCGCTCTACCGATAACGGCCTTCACTGGACGGCAATCGATTCCGGCTTGACCAACCACAGCGTAACCGGGTTTGCTGGAGATCGCATTGCACTCTTCGGCGCGACGGAGTTGGGGGTGTTCACCAGCACCGACAACGGCAGCCACTGGCATGCAGTTGCGGGGGAACCGGCGAATCAGGAAGTCATCTCCGTGCTGTTCGCTGATTCCATTCTCTTTGCGGGCGTCGGATTGGATGGGCTATGGATGGACAGCGTGTATGTGGTCGAAGGCGTACGCACGCGTCCTCTTGCGGTACCCGCCGCATTCGTTTTGGAACAAAACTATCCCAACCCGTTCAATCCCACCACGGTCATTCCGTTCCAACTGAGAAAGTACGGTTTCGTCTCGTTGGTGATTTACGATCAGTTAGGAAGGAAAATTGAAACGCTCGTTGCGAAAGATTTGCCCGCCGGAGAGTACCGCACGCATTGGGATGCCAATGTTCTGCCGAGCGGCGTCTATTACTACCAGTTAATCGGGAAAGATTTTACTCAGACCAAGAGGATGATGGTAATAAAGTAGTTGTAGAGCAAAGCTTGCCCGACTAGTTGTTGGGGCGGGCGCCTGCTTCGCTCATGCCCGAAGGGCATAAGAGATGCCTAGTATGATCCAAGCCATTGAATTCAACTCGGCATTAATATCTTCCTTCTCGTTATTCGTGAACGAAGCAGGCGCTTCGCTCTACAAACTCAATTCAACGTCTCCGCACTATACCGCGCAATTAATCCCGTCCGTACCGACTTCCGATAGACCCGCTTAAAAACCCACCCCGCGAGAATAATATAGAATACCGATAGCCCCAACCCGGCGAATAACTCGGAGTACGATTCCGGTTTTCCCGCAATAATCGCCCGCATCCCCTCAAACACATACGATGGCGGCAGCACCCGCGAAATGACGCGCATCCATACCGGCAATGTCGTGAGCGGATAGAACACTCCTGCAAATGGCGAGATCAACGCGGGTATCGGCCACACGAACCACTCCGCAGATGGCCCCAGCCGCAACACCATGGCGCACGCCAATATGCCGAGCGCAATCCCCGAAAGAAACAGCACCAGCAGGAA
>DATGFY010000205.1:0-2512 GCA_035308785.1 Bacteroidota bacterium
GCCGCCTTGGGGTCACCTATCCTGAAATCACCGAAATGCAGGCGCGCGCGATCTTTGAAGCCGCATGCGCGGTGAAGAAGGAAGGAATCGATGTACATCCTGAGGTGATGATCCCGCTCGTCGGGTTCGTGAAAGAATTAAAGACGCAGGAAGCCATAGTCCGTAAGGTTGCGAGCGAAGTGTTCGCAGCGCAAGGCATTACGGTGAAATATCTTGTGGGAACAATGATCGAGCTACCCCGCGCAGCCGTCACCGCCGATGAAATTGCGGGTGTGGCGGAGTTCTTCTCCTTCGGAACGAACGATTTGACGCAAACAACGCTCGGACTTTCGCGCGATGATTCGGGGAATTTCCTGCCTGATTATATCGAGGCGGGTATTTTCGATCAAGATCCGTTTCAAACGATCGATCAGGGCGGTGTTGGGGCGCTGATCAAGATGGCAGTCGAAAAAGGCAGATCGGTGCGGAAAAATCTGCAGGTCGGCATCTGCGGCGAACACGGCGGTGATCCGAAATCGGTGGAATTCTGCTACCGAACTGGGCTGAACTATGTGAGCTGCTCGCCATTCCGCGTTCCTATCGCCCGTCTTGCTGCGGCGCAGGCCGCATTGAAGGACACGAAGGCAACAAAGAAGAAGCCGGCGACGAAGAAGAAGGCGGCTTCAAAGAAACGAAGACGATAAGTAGTAGTCATTGCGAGCGAAGCGAAGCAATCCCGTTATCAATTTGCAATTCCGACCGGGATTGCTTCGTTGTTCCGTCAACTACGTTGACGTTACGCCTCGCAATGACTAAGTGAAACAAAGATTTTATAATTCGTAGATAACGCTCAATTAGAACAGAAAGGCACGCATGAAACTTTCAGATTTCAAATATCCGCTTCCAAGAAACCTCATCGCGAAGCATCCGGCAAAACCGCGCGATGCTTCGCGGCTCATGGTGCTTAACCGCGCCGATGAAACGATCAGCGAGCGGAAGTTCTCTGAAATATCCCACTTCTTCAAGAAAGGCGATTGCCTTGTGCTGAACGATACGCGCGTCTTTGCGGCGCGGCTCTTCGGACGCAAGGAGAAAACAAACGCCAAGATTGAAGTCTTCCTGCTCAGGGAATTAAATGCCGAAGACGCCATCTGGGATGTCATCGTCGATCCGGCCCGCAAAGTGCGCATCGGCAACAAGATTTATTTCGATGACGGCAAAATTTGGTGCGAAGTGGTGGATAACACCACTTCCCGCGGGCGCACGATGCGGTTTAATTACAAGGGCGATCTGTTCAAGATCATCGAGCGCATTGGTTATACGCCGCTGCCGCATTACATAAAGCGAGATCCGGTCGAAGACGATAAGGAATCGTACCAGACTGTCTATTCGCGCGTGATCGGGTCTGTGGCAGCACCGACTGCCGGACTGCATTTCACCAAACGCCTCATCACGCACCTCGAAAAGATGGGCGTGAAGGTGGTCTATGTGACGCTGCATCTTGGGCTGGGATCGTTCCGGCCTGTGGAAGTCGAAGATCTGTCCAAGCACAAGATGGATTCGGAATACTATGAGATTCCGCAATCGACTGTCGATGCGGTGAACCACACGATCGATAATCGCGGCAACGTCTTTGTGTCCGGAACCAGCGTTACGCGCGCAGTGGAATCTTCCGTCACGACGACAGGCCATCTGAAATCGACCAAAGGGTGGACTGATAAGTTCATCTTCCCGCCATACGATTTCAAGATCGTCGATCGGTTGATCACCAATTTCCATATGCCCGAATCGACCATGCTCATGCTTGTCTCTGCCTTTGCCGGGAGAGATTTCGTCATGAAGGCGTACAAGAAGGGGATCAAGGAGAAGTGGCGCTTTTACAGTTATGGCGATAGCATGATGGTTATGTAACGGTTGCGTGAAGTCTTACTTGTACTATTGGTCCCATAACGACTCTTCGGGTATGCGATGAAGACATGCGCCATCATCCCCGCCGCGGGATCCGGCAAACGCATGGGCGGCAGTGCGAAGCATCTGCTTACCATATCAGGAAAGCCGATCCTCGCATATTCTCTTGATGAATTCGCCCGCTCGATGAAAATTTCCGGAGTCATCATCGCGGCGGCGAAGGAGATGATCGGAGATACTGAACTGCTCTCCCGGTCAATTCTGGGACCAAAACTCATCGGTGTTATCGAGGGGGGAGTGGAGCGTCAGGATTCGGTGTGGAACTGTCTCAAGGCGATACAAGGGGATACGTTCGATATCGTCCTTGTTCACGATGCGGCCAGGCCGTTCATTACTGCAATGATGATCGATGCTGTGCTTAAAGAAGCGGAGAGGTATGGAGGGGCGATAGTTGCCGTTCCGTCGAAGGATACCATCAAGCTGGCGGACGAAGACGGATTTGTTGGCTCCACAATTGATAGAGCGAAGGCGTGGAATGTGCAGACGACACAAGCATTTCGGTTTGATCTTTTGACGCGGGCATTCGAGAAGGCGCGGCACGACCAATTCATCGGCACCGATGAGG
>DATGFY010000206.1:0-4134 GCA_035308785.1 Bacteroidota bacterium
CGCTTGAACTAAACCCCCGGGTCCCTGAACCTCCGGCAATTGGAATGTCCCGATCGAAGAATTATACCTGCTGTGCGCGTAACGGATCTCCCAATCGGCGAACTCTGTGAACAACCGGTTTTTCATTGCAATATCGAATTCCAACAAATCGTAACCGACATCTACAGGGATCGTATCGAGTCCGAGCCCGATCCGTTGGTTCGTGTTGCGCGTAATATTGTACGCTTCAAGGGAAAGCGCCGGATCTAATCCGAGTTGGAAAAGGCCCGGAATTTTGCCGCGGTAATCGAAGTTGAAAAACAAATCGCGCTCGCCTTGCGAATTCACATCGGCCCCCGCAATGAAGCCGTACCGATCGAGCATATCGTACGAGAACAGATAGACTCCGGGTTTCAAGGTTTGCAATCCCGTGTTCCGCGGATTGTAATTATCGACTCGCAGAAACGGAATAAACGTCAAACTTGTGGTGTTATTACGGTACCCCGTAACAGGAAGCGATTCGGTTTTCGTATCGTTGTACGAGCGAAGCTGCTTCCAATCGAACTGTTTAGCAATGGTATCGGGCGAGAGCGAATCGACCGGCGGATCGTATTCATTTGCACGTGTGCTCAGGTACGAGAACGCCTCACGCACGGGCTGCGTTGTCGAATCGAGCAAGGCAACCTTATACCCTTTCGAGGTGTACGTTGCAAAGGCCAGCTTTCCCTCGGAATTGATGCTGGGCATAAACGCTCCGCCAAGAACGTTCGTCAATTGCGTACGCTGCTTCGTCGCGAGGTCGTAGCGGTAGATGTTGAATATGCCGGATTCATCGCTGGCATAGACAATGGCCGAACCATCGGGAGTGAACGCGGCGTTGCGTTCGTCGTCCGGAGTTGCAATCACGTATTGGACGCTATCTGTTGATGCCTCCCCTCCTGTTGTTACCTGCCCGCCGTCTTTTTGGAGGGAGGAGGGGCTGGGGGAGGTAAACCGTATCATCGCCACGTCGCGCCCGTCTTTGATCGAATAATCGAAAACAATGGTTTTACCATCGGGCGACCATTTGGGATTATACACTTGCTCGCCATTGGCATAGTTCGTCAACCGGCGCATCCCGGTGCCGTCGGCATTCATGCAGAAGATATTCAACGTGCCATCGCCGCCGGAGACATAGGCGATTGTTTTCCCATCGGGAGAAACCGCAGGCGCATTGCTCCGAGCGCCGGTCGTTAGCCGCTTTTCTTCGTCGTTCTTGATATCGTACGAATAGATATCCATCAAATCTGACCAGAACGGATTCTTCCGCGTGATCTTGCTATAGTAGAGCGTACCGCCATCGGGCGACCAACTGAAATTCGAGTGAACACCCTCCTTCAACACTTTTTCCTTTTTGGTAGCAACGTCGTATACGTAGAGCGATGCGAGCCCGAAATAGTCAGCTTCCTTATTGGAGATGTACGCGATCGATTTGCCGTCAGGCGAAAACGTTGGGTAGAAATTTCCGAAGCCTACGTCGCCAAAGATATTTCCCGTTACAAGTGAGTCGCGGAGTTTCGTCGTACGTTCCGCGTAATCTTTGTGGAGAAAATCGCGCCATTGGTCGTACAGCGCGTTGCCGTCGATCCCGATGGCATCCTTGATGGCCGCATCAACGGTGAGATCGCCAAGCCGCGAGAGATTGCGGGAAATTTTTTCCAGCTTGTCATCGCCGTATTTATCGGCGATGTAATGGACGAAAGCGAATCCCGCATTATACGACGACTCGTTGCCTAAACTTGTCTTTCCGAACACCGACATTTCGTTCCACGTAAGCATGTTGCCATCGAGCGCATACATACGGAGGATCATGTCTCGATGGGTATCCCAAAAATCGTAATGCAGTTGTTTGCGGTTGAACTGCGCAATTCCTTCGGCAAACCAGCTTGGCACCTCGAATCCGGAGATGGGGTACGATACAACAACATTGGGATAGCCGTAGAGCACATCTGTGCGGCGCTCCGCCTGATAGCCCAGCCACTGGAGATAGAGGGCGGGCACGCGGCGGCCGAATTTCATCGAGGTTTGAATCTGCACGATATGCGTGAATTCGTGCGTGACCACGTTCCGGAGCCAGTTGTGCGAACCGCGCAAATCGAAATCTAATGAAGAAGCCCAAATTTCGATCTTGTTATCGAAAAAGAACGCCCCGCCATTCGAGTAATCGTCGTAATCCTTGATGACGAAATTTACCTTCGTATCGGGCTCATGATGGTACAGCGACGTGACCGGCCCGTAGATATCTTCGGCGACCTGTGCAACGACCTGCGCCGTGCGCTCTTCACCATCATGGAAATGCACGAAGAAATGCTTCGTCTCGATCGAATGCCATTGCAATTCGGGATGATAAAAATCGTCCTGAGAAAGTGCAACGGAAATCGAAACGCTAATGAAACAGATAACTACAAGGAGAGAGCGAAAGGTCATTGAGGGAATTCTTAAAACGAGACGTCCGAGAAATAACTGACGACTGCCATTCTGAAACGCCCTAAAGGCATGTCATGCTGAACCCTCGACAAAATCATCCGAGGATAAACTCCGTGAAGCATCTCCGACGACGCTAAATAACTAAAGCATTCCGTCATTTAGATGCCTCGTCTAGAACTTGAACGTGGGAGATTCTTCGCTTCGCTCAGAATGACAAGCAATGGATAGTGTTTGAAAAGTTTCAATTCGGCAATCGGAAATTACTTTATCACCGCTACCTTGATCACCGCCGCCGCCTGCTGCGATGTGCCTTGCGCATCGATATGCGCGAAATAGATTCCGCTTTGGACTTTGGAGGCGTCCCATTCGATTTCGTTATCCACCCCGCCAATGCCCTGCATGTGCAATTGATCGACCAGATCGCCGGCGAGATCGAACAGCTTAATTGTCACCGTCGCGCTTTGTCCAAGGAAAAAACGGATGTGCGTACGGTAGTTGTGCGCGGAGTTAACGGGATTCGGCCAGTTGTATGCGCGAGATGCCGGCAAAAATCCGTACGAGGGAGTTGTTGGTGTAAGAACTGAATCTTCCAACCCTGTCCCCTGCGCATCGTGCTGGTACTGTCCCCATGCCGGTTGCCAATGCGTCCGGTTGTTGCCCGATGGGAAGATATTCCATCCATAGACATAACCATCCGCAGATTCGGCATATAAATATAAACTGTCTTGCCCGTTGACCGCCGGGGTCACGACGACCGCAGGAGTCGAGCCGTTATTCGAGCCGATCGAAAGTGGAAACCCGTTGCATATCTGTCCGCTTGGCTCGTAGGCATAGACTAAACCCTCGGTCGTGACGACGACAATATCGTTTTGATGGAAGCCCTCAACATCCGCAACAATTGGCGAGGTGGTGATACTGCCGTTGGTAGGGACAGTAATTGGGAAATGGTCAAGCACCGCACCTGAAGAATTAAATGCGTAAATCTTATTCGAACTGCACACAATAATATCACGTATTCCATCGCCGTCGATATCCGCTAGAGCAGGAGGATTGACGATTGAGGTATCTGCTTTCACTGGGAAACCGTGCGAAACCGAAAGATTCCCGTCAAATAGATAAACATATCCGTCAGCGGTGCCAAGAGCAATGTGCTTGCCTTGGGCGAAGGAGATATTTGCAGATACTGCCGACGCCAATATTGACCTGCCGATGTTCTTGGATAAAGATAGACCATTTTCGGGCGAAACCAATGCGACATATCCGCTCTGGCTTGTCGCTACGAACACGTTAGGAGACTCGTACTTGGAAATACCAGTCATATGATCGCTTGGCGAAGACTGTATGCTAATCACTGCGCGACTATCTCCCGTCGCCGTGGAAGCGAAATGGACATATTCACTATCACCCCATGCGATTACGCTATCACCCATAGAGAGTCCTGATGCTGTTACCCGCGGGGTAGGATATCCTGAATTGAATAATTCGTGAGATGGCGGGAGGGCATATTCGGTTAATGAAACCGAACGCCCTCCAAAGGTCGTGTGTTCAAGTAATCCAAAAGCAAATTCAAGATGACCATTGTGGAAAAAATCTCCCGCGCAGATATTGCCGAAAGGCTCATTCAAGGAGTTTGGCTCAAAAAAGCTCGCCAACGTGCCGTCAGGAGAATTTGAGTCCAGCACTTGTCCA
>DATGFY010000207.1:0-2780 GCA_035308785.1 Bacteroidota bacterium
ACGCCGGCACGATCGGGATGGCAATGGCTCCGGAAGTAAAACTTGTTGTGCCATAATTTGCAGAGCCGGTATTATCCGAAATCGAATAGCCCTGGTACGCTCCGCTGAGAGAAAACCGAGTGAGGGTTAATCCGGCAAGATTGGCCGGGTTAATCATATCGATCTCATCGGGCGAAAAGACGCTCAAGCCGGTTCCGCCGCGGCCCACCGCGCTGCCGGTCTCGTAATACTGCAGATCGCCAAGACCGTACCGCGTGTAGGCAGACCCCCCTCCTTGCGCAAGTGCAACATTGAGGGAGCCGAGAAGCGCCACCACAACGGCAAAAAACTTAGACATGTTGCTCATATTCCGCATTAGACTCAGGGCAGTAAAGTGTATTTGATTACCAATTTCGGTCTCCTCGTTGGATCCGGATATGTGAGACCTTCAAAGGCAAGCATATCCATAGCGACATTCTCGCCGGAGATGCGGAAAACCAATCCATAATTAGTCCGCCGCGCTGACCATTGCTGGACGAGATAGTTCACTTGCATCGTCAGTTTGCCGGAAACCGAATCAACGACGTGTCCGTAGGAAATCAATCCGCCAAGCTTTGGCACAGTGGTATCGTTAAACGCGATGTTGGCGATTATCGAATCGTGGGTATTGACTGTCCTTACCGTCGCGGTCGGATCGAGATACATCGTCAAGATTGCATCGGTAATCGAAGCATTGGCGGGAATGCTGCTGACATCGAATTTCATTTTGGAACGGAACGCCACCCCGCCCTGACAATAGATAAGATTGGTATTTGTTGGAAGCGAGCCGTTGACGACAGAGGCGGAGCCGGTTGTTGTCAACGTGTTGGCGTAGGTTGTGGTGTCGCCTTTGTGTTTGTATTTGACAATATATTGGGGCAAGATATTATACGCCGTACTGTAATTGCAGCCAATCACCAGCGACATGGCATTGGTGGGGATAACGATAACCGATTGGGTAGCTCCCGCAACATCCCACCTATGGACAGTGGTGGTATCAAGCGGTATTGTAAGCGCGGTATCTGCGCCTGCCAGCGCCGTATCGACGTTGGATAAGACCGTATCGCTGATCGTGATATTGTGCAGCGTATCCCATGTGATTGTGGAGGCATCCCAGGCGGTGCGCGTTTGATGAACCTGGAACGCGATGGTGCCGGTCGAGTCCTTCAGCCGTGTCATAATCCGCAGGAAGAGGTATGCGGACACAATCGAATCGGTTGATAAAAATCCGACGCCGGTGGGGAATTGCATCATGAGCTCCGCCGTATCCATACCGGAGCGGCCGAAGAACAAAACGGAAGAATTATCGAGCGAGCGCTGGAGGTAACTCGAATCCGAAACCAGCGTCGGGGTCAACGTTGTGAGTTGCAGGGTATCTTTCGTCGGAATAAGTTTCGAGCCGACGGCTGTCGGCGCATCGTCCTTGCATCCGAATACCAGCAGGGCTAGAAAAAAAGCAGTAAAAAAATATGCGAGCTTCACGATAGCGAGAGTTGGTTCTGGTGCAGGTGAGATTTCACGAATTGCATTGCATCGAGCAGGTTGTTGGCGATGTAATCGAGCTTTAACTTGTAATCGCCGAGCATGGGAAGCATCTCAGCGCCGTAACCGGTGCGCACAAGAATCGATGCGGTGCCGGCATTATTCCCTGTTTGGATATCGGTGATTCTATCGCCAATGAGAATTGATTTTTTGAGATCGATGTCCAGTTTTTTTGCGGCTTCGGTGAGCATGCCGATCTTCGGCTTGCGGCAGTCGCAGTCTTTCTTATAAGCAGGATCAGGCCCATCGGGATGGTGAGGACAATAGTACATTCCATCGATTCGGGCGTGTTCCTTTTCGAGCATTGAAATTAAGGCAGCGTTCACTTTGCGGACGTCGGCTTCGGAAAACATTCCGCGGGCAACGCCGGATTGGTTGGAAATGACAACAACCTTGAAGCCCAAATCGTTCGCTTGGCGGATCGCTTCCGCAGACCCTGGGATTAACGTGAGTTGATCGGGGGAGGAAAGGAAATGAACTTCTTCGTTTATCGTTCCATCGCGATCGAGGAACAGCCCTGAAAACATCCTTAGCTTTTCGCCAGATCGCGGTAAATGGAAACGAATTTTTCGGCCAGCTCTTCCCCGCGCTTCCCGTTTTGCGAAGGAACTGTGAGGGAGATTACCGATTTCTTCGTCTTGATTGATCCTTCGTGCGAGTCCTCCGAGCCGGAAACAAGTTTCTTATCGGCTTTCACACCGAACGTAGTGGAAATATCGGCGAAGTGCATACCGGCATCGAGGAAATTCAGTTTACCGCCGTGGCCGTTGATTTCGGCAAGCGATTCGGCGGGCAAACCTGTTTTTTCAAAAGAACTCTTCGGGAAAATGCCATGCGAAGCGAGCGAATACGCAGTAAAAACCGTTTTAATATCCTTAAAATACGGATCGTTCTTATAGACCGTTTTGAGATACATGGGGATTAAGCCGCACTGCCAATCGTTGCAGTGGATAACTTTGGGCTGCCATCCGAGACGCTTGAGCGTTTCGAGGACGCCGCGGCAGTAGAAAATGAACCGTTCGTCGTTATCGGAAAAATACTCTTTGGTAGTGGGATTCGAATAGATCCCCTCACGTGCAAAAAACCGGTCGTTGCTGAGGAAATAAACCTGGACCTTCTTGTTTTCGCAATTGAGGTACGAGGACTTCACGAAAGCGCGTTCGATGCGGTTGCCTACGGGGACTTCGATATCCTTCATTCGGAGGAGGTTATGGAGATGG
>DATGFY010000208.1:0-4378 GCA_035308785.1 Bacteroidota bacterium
TTATGGATGGTACCACGGCCGGAAATGGGCCGGGACCGCGAACGATGTATCCTGTGGTGAAGGATTTCATGCTTGCCTCGTCCGATCAAGTTGCCATCGATGCAGTCGCCGCAAAAATGATGGGCTTCGATCCGTTGAGCATCGAGTATATCAATGTTGCGCATCAAGATGGACTTGGCGTTGGTGACGTCCGCGATATTGAAATTGTCGGCGAAGATATTTCTAAGGAATCATGGGGTTTCACAGTCGGCGATAACGGCGCGAGCCGCATCGGCGATATCATGTGGTTCGGCCCGCTGAAAAGTGTTCAGAAATTATTCTTCCACACGCCTCTCGTGAATGTGTTCATTTTCGGATCGGAAGCGTATCACGATTATTACCGCTGGCCGTTGAAAGACCGCCGGACGTTCGAGCAGTGGCGCCGTGAAACGCATTGGGGCAAACTGTTCCAACAGTATGAATCCGGCGAAGTGTGGAAACAAGCCGCATTGACGGCTTAATACTACTTGCGGTCGTTGTCCTCTTCTCGGCGCGCCGAATTATTTCTTCTTTTTACCACAGTCATCTGGGGCAGCACCTTTGTTGTTACAAAGGGCGCCCTGGATGGTAGCTCGCCGCTATTTTTTGTTTCCCTGAGGTTCCTCTCCGCATCTCTGATTCTCACCGTTCTATTTTTTAAGAAAGTTACGGGGATCACCCGTTCAGGTTTTATTAATGGCGGAATCCTTGGGTTGTTATTATTTGCAGGCTTCAGCGTTCAGACAATCGGCCTCCAATACACCACCGCGTCAAAATCTGCATTCTTTACCGGCACACTCGTGGTCTTTACGCCGATTGCCCAGGTAATCATGATGCGGAAAATGCCGAAACCCGGCAACCTTATCGGCGTTGTCCTTGCGGCAATCGGATTATACATCTTGACCTCGCCGTCCGGTTCCGAATTCAATAAGGGAGACGCGCTGACTCTGTTGTGTGCGATCATGTTTGCAATTTATATTGTCCATCTTGACCGCGTTTCGGCCGATAACGATAAATTTGCGTTGACGTTCGGGCAAATCACCGTCACAGGAGTTGCGTCTCTGATTTCTGCCTTGCTCTTCGAACACATACGCTTCGATTCTTCGGTCGGTCTCTTTTCTTCTTTGCTATATTTGACAATTTTTGCTACCATTATTACGACTTGGACGCAGACACGATATCAAGGCGATACACAACCGACTCGTGCGGCTGTTATCTTTACGTTGGAGCCCGTGTTAGCAGCGATTTTCGCATTTTTTGTCCGGGATGAACGGATCGGCATCGCGGGCGTCTTCGGCGGATTGATCATCGTTGTGGGTCTCATCATATCCGAACTGTCGGATTCAATCCCGTTGTTGAATAGAGCCTCCAAGAGAAGCGCGTATTAATGAAAGGCATTTCCACATGGTTCTGACAGAAAAAATTGTCCATAGCGCAGCGGTCGTGACGATCGTTTCGGTCGATGGTCATCTCCTCGGCGGGGAAGACATTCAACATCTGCGCGAAAAGATCAAATCGTTGATTGAACGGCAAATCAATCATATTATCCTCGATCTCGATAACCTCGAATACATGAACAGTCTCGGACTAGGAGCATTCCTCGCCATTCTTGTGAGCGTTAAGAAGGCGAAAGGAACTCTTTCGTTGATCAATCTCCACGATAAGGTCAGGGAGATTTTCTTGATCACGAAAGCTGATACAATCTTCAATATATTTGCTTCCGAAGCTGAGGCGCTTGCGGGAAGCTGAGCGGGAGTTGTTTTGGAGATCGAAGCGCATATCATTGTTAAAGGTCTCGTTCAGGGTGTTGGATACAGGTACTTTGCTTCGAGCAGAGCGTCCCGGATCGGAGTAAAGGGTTTTGCAAGAAATCTTGCCAACGGTGATGTCGAAATTGTTGCCTCGGCCGGTCGTTCGCTCATAGAAGAATTTATTAAGGAACTCAAGATCGGACCCCGAGCGGCGCAGGTGAACGATCTGGTGATCGATTGGCGGCCGCCCAATGATCGATACAATACATTTGAAATTCGATAAGGATAAATGAATAAGATGCGTTTCGGTATCGGGTACGACGTTCACCGGATGATCGTCAATCGTAAGCTTGTCCTTGGCGGAGTGGAAATACCATTCATCAAAGGATTGCTCGGCCATTCCGATGCCGATGTACTGTGCCATGCCTTTGCCGATGCACTCCTTGGCGCCGCAGCGCTTGGCGACATTGGAAAACATTTTCCCGATTCCGACCCGCGATTCAAAGACATTTCAAGCTTGGTGTTGCTGAAACATGTTGGCGAGATGATGCGCAATAACGGATATGAGATCGTTAATCTCGATGCGACGATTATCTTACAGGCGCCCAAAGTCGGTCCGTATATCAAACGTATGCGGGAAAACATCGCGCAATCTCTGGCGCTGAACGAAAATCAAGTTTCGGTTAAAGCCACGACGAGCGAGGAACTCGGCTTTATCGGGATGGGAGAGGGCGCCGCTGTTCACGCCATCGCATCCATAGCTGAGGTGCAAACGAAACTTTCGCTGTGAGCGACCCTCTTCAAGCCGCTTCGCCATTCTTATACCGAATCGACGTCGCGGTGTTCCATTTCTGCAATCGCACGATTGCCAATACCGTTGGCGACGTTTTCTTTCCATTCATTACCGATTTGAACCAGCATTGGTATGGCTGGATATTCTTCGGCGGCATCTGGCTGGCCCTTGTTGCCTTCGGAGGAAAGAAGGGCCGGATGATGGGCGGTCTGCTCATCCTTGTTGTACTGCTCAGCGACCAATTCAGCAGCAGGGTGGTGAAATATTATGTAATGCGTCCACGCCCGTGCTGGGAGGTTGATGGCAAGAAAATGGTAGAAGGCGTTCGATTGCTTGTCTCTTGCGGAGGTGGATATTCCTTTCCCTCAAGCCACGCAGTGAACAATTTCGCGTTAGCGTCATTCGCCTCGCATTATTACCGTAAATGGTCGATCCCGCTGTTCACTTTTGCATTTCTGATGGCGTTCTCTCGTTTGTATATCGGCGTCCACTATCCATCCGATATGCTCGGCGGAATTATAATCGGTGGAATCTGTTCAGGGTTCGTGATACTGATTTGGGAGGGCCTTATAAGGCTTGTCCCTCGCTTGTCGTTCAAGAATTAATCATCCTTCGCTGAATACATCTGCCTTGAACGAACCCAATCCTCCTCAGCATCGCATCGAGGTAAACCCAGGGCGGTCACGCGTCTTGCTTGTTATTATGAGCGGTGCACTGCTGGGTGTAGCATATCCGCCTCTGCCATTTGGAATAGTTGCTGCGGTTGCATTCGTCCCATTCTTTCTGCTCTTCGAAGAGATTACAACGTACGGCGAGGCCCTGCGCCTTTCGTATGGAGTGTTTTTTGTGTTCAATCTCATTACGCTCTATTGGACCGGCGGCTTCACGCACGCGAAGGACATCTATCTCATGTCGGCCGGGACGGCAGTGTTGGTTTTTCACCCGATGTTTTCATGGGCGGCAATAGTTCCATGGATGTTTGTCCGCAAACGGCTTGGGAATCTTTTCGCGGTATGTGCCTTTCCGTTTGTCTGGGTGGTATATGAATGGGTCCGGTCGTTGACCGAGTATTCTTTCCCTTGGCTTACACTCGGCAATACCCAAACGTATAATCTTCCGGTTGCTCAGATGGTGCAGTGGACCGGCGTATATGGGATTTCATTCTGGTTGCTCTGTTTGAACGTCCTTCTTTATCTCTTCGCGAATGGCATTGCGAGAAAACGTTGGAAGTTAGCTTCTCCCGAAACATTAGGAGTGCTTGGGTGTATCATAATAGTGTATTCACTGCCGCAGCTCTATGGGTACTCCGTGCTGAAGCATGCGAGGCCCGAATCGAGTGGGGGAAACCCGATCCGCATTGGCATTGTGCAACCGAACATCGATCCATTCGAAAAATGGACCGGGCCGGTTCCGAAAGAAATCGCTATTCAAGAAAGCATGACGGTAGTCGCTGCGAAGTCAAAGGCGTCGTTAATCCTATGGTCAGAAACCGGGATACCGCAAGCGGTGTTAACGCCATACCACGCCGCAGAGTTTGCCGATCTTCGATCGTTGATCGATTCGCTCCACACCAATTTTCTCACGGGATATATAGGAATGGTCGTATATCCCCAACATGGTCCCTATCCCAAGAGCAGCAAGATCAGCATCGATGGAGCACGGTACGATGAGTTTAATAGCGCTCTTCTGGTCAGATGGAATTCTCCCGATACACAGAAATACAACAAGATCCTCCTCGTGCCATATGCAGAGCGCGTACCGTATTCGGAATTCCTAAGTTTCCTCAATGCCATGCAGTGGAATTTCGGATTGGGAG
>DATGFY010000209.1:0-3515 GCA_035308785.1 Bacteroidota bacterium
GCTTCCCTTGGTGGGCTCCGCTCTGCATCTAATCTTGTTTTTCACCCCCTAAATCGCTACTTTATATAAAGATGCGGGGAATGAACCCCGACTATTTTTTTGATTTTGGAGAAACTGATTATGGCGGCAATTCCATCAAAATTATCCAGCACCGAACGCGAACAACGGATGATGGCGCGGCTTTCGAAAGGCGAATCGATCGAAAGTCCCGACGATATGTCGGATGAATACTACGAGCATTTGACGAACCTGATGCTGCAGCAAGCCGATTCCGAGCTTGCAGGCGGGTTCGGCTACGTTCCGTGGATCATGAAGGCGCCGACGACTGAGGAAATGCTTATTGTTTCCAATATCGTCCGCGATGAAGTGCGCCACGCGCGGGCAATGTACCGCCTGCTCGAAGACGCTAAGTTTGGCGTGGACGACTGGGTGGACAAAATGGATTTCGCCTTCCGCGTAGAAGACACCCAGGAGCTGGGCACAACGCGCGCGGCAAGCGATAAGCGCGTAAATATTTTTTACTACCCAATCGAAAGCTGGCCCGATTTCGTGATGTTTAATTTTCTGATGGACCGCGGCGCCGGGCATCAGTTGGAAGACGTAAAGGAAAGTTCGTTCGGTCCGTGGCGCAGAGAAATCGATCGCATTTTCAAAGAAGAGTTGACGCATATCGCCCATGGCGATTACTGGGTAAAGCGGCTCGCACTCGACCCCAAGACAAAAGCCGACGTGCAAGATTCATTCGACCGCTGGTGGCCGCGCGTGATGGCGATCTTCGGGCGGCCGGGATCGCGCAAGAACAAACGCTACCGCGAACTCGGCTTGAAGAAGCGCGATAACAACGACGTGCGCAATACATTCGCGCAGGAAGTTACCGATAAAGCCGTGTCGTGGGGATTAAATGTTCCCAAATGGATCCCCGATTGGGAGAAGGTGCCTGAAGATTCGGTGATACCCGGTTAAGAGATTTCCGGCTTACTCCAAAACGAATTCGCAAGTTAATCCAAAACGCATTTCGATAATTCGGGATGCGTTTTTGACTTCCATTTACTCTATCTCACCGGGCATCGGGCCACTCAACATCACATCTCAATGATCAAACAGATCGCGGTTATCGGCGCGGGCACAATGGGCTCTGGTATTGCGGAAGCCGCAATCACTTCTGGATTTAGCGTCCTCCTCTTCGATGTCTCCACATCCGTTGCCGAAAACGGGGTAAAAAGAATTACCGAGAGTTTGGAACGCAGAGCAGAAAAAGGGGAATTCGACGCAGCGCAAGTTCGCGCCCACCTTGATCGGCTAACAACCATCGATCAACTCGATGCTGCACGGTCTTGCGAATTCGTCATTGAAGCCGCAATAGAATCGCTTCCTGTTAAACTCGATCTCTTTAAGAGACTTAGCGCGGCGTGCGCACCGTCAGCAATTCTCGCAAGCAATACCTCGTCCCTTTCCGTCACCGCAATTGCCAGCGGCTCCGCGAGGCCTGAGAATGTCGTTGGGATGCACTTCTTTAATCCTGCGGCGAAGATGAAACTTGTTGAGGTCATTCGCGGGCAACAAACTTCAGATGAAACGGTCACCAATACCCTTGACCTCGCGAAGGCTCTCGGAAAGACTCCCATCGTTGCGAAGGATCTGCCCGGATTCATCGTGAACCGAATCGCCCGGCCTTTTTACGGCGAAGCACTGCGGTTGCTGGGAGAAGGCGTTGAACGATCGAAGAAATTGACCGCATCGCGAGGCTGGAAGGCGGGTTCAAAATGGGTCCGTTTGAGCTCATGGATCTTATCGGCATCGATATCAATCTCGCCGTCACCGAATCGATCTACGAGCAAACGTTTCAAGAGCCGCGCTACCGGCCACATGCCATCCAGAAGAATATGGTTGCTTCGGGCAAACTCGGCAGAAAAACGAAACAAGGGTTTTATCCATACAAAGGGTGAGGCAAATATTTACAATCGAATAGGATTTCTGCTGATCTTCATGTTGATAGGTTCCTGTGCTTTCGCCTCGATCAATGACCCGAGAATCTATTTGTACGATGCGACGCACTATGACCTTTCGCTCGGTTTCAATTTTCTGAACAGGACATTCAGCGGTACGGTCAAAGTTACTGCCCATCCCCTTCAGCCAATGACGGAATTCGTCTTATGCGCATCGAGGAAGACACTGACAATAGATGCGGTTTCGATGGCAGGCAAACGGCTTGCATTTAAGACCGATTCCAACTCGGTTATTATTACCCTGCCTCAAACTCTTCCGGCCGACAAGGATTTTGAAATCGCCGTGGAATATTCCGGCAAGGCAGTGCGCCAAAACCAGTACGATACCGGCGGACTTACAATGGAGGTCGTGGACGGGCTCGGCAGGGTTGCTACGATGAGCGAACCATACTATGCGCGTACATGGTGGCCCTGCAAAGATGTCCCGAACGACAAAGCAACCGCAACCGTTCACATAACAGTGGCGAGCAACCTTACTGCGCTCTCAAACGGTGTCCTCGTCTCGACGCAACGGCTTTCGACCGCCAGCACATATACGTGGAGCACAAATTATCCCACATCGACATATCTCATTGCGATATTGGTGGGCAATTACCGTCAATTCTCAGAGAGCTATACCGGGTCAGACGGGAAAAAACTTCCGATCACGTTCTGGGTCTTTCCCGAAGACTTCGCCAAAGCGCGAATCGATTTCGGAGATACAAAGAATATCGTTGCCTACTTCTCGAATACTTTTTGCGAGTACCCCTTCATGAATGAGAAGTTGGGGTACGCCGAAGTGCAGGGAAACATGACGATGGAAAACCAAACCATTTGTACAATCGAAAACCGTCTTCTCGGCGGTGATAAACATTATCTACCGACGATTGTCCACGAAACGGCGCACCAGTGGTGGGGCGATTTGATTACGCCGGAAAATTGGAAACATTCGTGGCTGAACGAAGGATTCGCCACCTACGCCGAAGCGTTGTATCTTGAACATACCGGAGGAAGATCAGCGTACAATGACTACATCGATAATATCATGCACACCCGGCAGGGGCAATATGCCGGGTCCGTACTCGGGCAGAGCGATACTTCATATTGGGATGCGTTCTCATCGCGAGTCTATAACAAAGGCGCGATTGTTCTCCACATGTTGCGCGGCGTTATGGGGGACCAGAAGTTCTTTTCGGCAATGAAGGCGTATGTGAATAATCCGAAGCTGCGGTATGCAAATGCTACAACCGATGACTTCCAACGCGCATGCGAACACGAAACGGGTTCAAGTCTGCGATGGTTTTTCGCCGAATGGGTCTCAGCGAATACCGATTCCATCGACAGGCCCGAATACTCATACAATTATTCACTTGCGCCGGTGCAATCAGGATTTACGATGCATCTCAACATCTCTCAAACCACAGCTAATATTCTCGTTTATAAGATGCCGCTTGATGTGCTGATTGCCACCAAAAGCGGGAGCAAGTCATATGCCGTTACCGATAGCGCTGCTAACCAATCGTTCACGTT
>DATGFY010000210.1:0-1708 GCA_035308785.1 Bacteroidota bacterium
TCATTTGCGGATTCGCCATTAAATACCAAAGGCCGGCATTGCTGCCGGCCTTTGGTATAAATAGTTGAATACTCTCTTACCGCACGAACATCAACTTCCGGACGGCGCTGTAGTTGCCGACCGATATACGATAAACATAAACGCCGGAGGAGAATCTATCGAAGTTAAACGATTCGGAATACGACCCGGCGGAGTATGCCTTATTATTGATGAGCGTTGC
Source organism: Bacteroidota bacterium (assembly GCA_035308785.1). Lineage (GTDB taxonomy): Bacteria > Bacteroidota > Ignavibacteria > UBA10030 > SZUA-254 > DATGFY01. The sequence continues at coordinate 221 of DATGFY010000210.1, forward strand.
AACCTCTTGTCCGAGGACGTTGTACAGCTTTAACGTGACCGCGCCATTCTGCGGCAGATCGAACCGGATGATCGTCGAGGGATTGAACGGATTCGGATAATTTTGATAGAGGGCGAATGCTTTCGGTTTCGCGATATTTGCCGCGGGTCCGAGCTTCACACTCACCACAGCGCGCGCATCGGGAACGACCGCAGAGCCGCGCGCGCTCAACGAATACGACGCGCCGTTCACAATTAACGCACCGCCCACGGAGGCAGAACCTTGCCAAGAAATTGTCACAGGGAAGCTGCCGGAAGCGATATGCACCGCAGTTTCGGTGAACGAATGTTCGGGAGCAAATGCGGCGATCATGTTATTGGCAAAGCGCGCATCAAACGCACCTTGCGGTGCTTCCGGGGGCATTTCGAACTGGCCTGCAGCAAGACCTTTGCCGGGACCGATGTACAACGTTTGAGATTCGCCGAGTTTATTCTGCAGGATGATGGAATTGAAATTCTTCATCCACGCCGGGGCCGAAGTCGATTTCCGGTTCGCAGAAACAAGCGGCGGCGCATCGATTTCGATCGTTCCGGCCGATGACGATTTCACCCAGTAGCTGTGCATCGGTTCGAGGGTCGTTTCGGGATGATACCCTTTTTGATAACCGTAGAACGGAGTTTGAATAATTCCGTCCGGCGTGGTGGAGATATTTGCGATGTCGGTTGGATAGCTGATCGTCCCGATCATATTCCACCCTTGAGCGAGCGACACGGTAATGGTTTGGTTATCGGTTCCGAGCACCGACGCCATTTGCGCGGCGGGATACTTCAACCAATATCCAATACCCTGGCGGAGATTGTTTTCGTTTTGATAGCCGTTGCTATAATAGAACGCCTGAGTCAATGATCCCGGGAAGAGAGAATCTTTCACGTTCACATCAGGCTGCACCGGAACGGAAACCATATTCCAACCGGTTTGAACGGAATCGACGACGATTGGGCCGCGGACGAGTTTGAACGAATCTGCGGAACCGCCCGGATTCACCAGTTCGGAATCGACGTACGAGAAACTTACCGTGGCGCTATAACCGCCTTCGGTTGCAGGAGTAACCCGATACTGCCTGCGCACGGCGTTCGGATGAACAAAATTGCCGACATCGGTAGCTTTGCCGAGGCCGCCTCCCGGTTTATACACCGCCCAGTTCGAGAAATGCGAAATGCCCGAAGCAGTTAACTTCCGCCCGGCTGTATCCACGGTTGTGGGCAAGACTTCCCAGAACAAGCTCCATGCGCGGGTCGAATCGGGCGTCACGGTTTCCGTGATTGTTGAAGGATACGTGCCGCTTTGGAACTGAACAAACGTTCCCTGGCTTTCAAACCGGTAGTCGCCGTTCGAACCTTGCAAAATATTTCTGCGGATGTTGCCGGTAAATACCTTGCCGCCGCCGTTGATTGCTCCGGGAGCGTTTGAAAGAAGTATCACCGTATCCTGATCTCTCACCCCCAGGGA
>DATGFY010000211.1:0-8933 GCA_035308785.1 Bacteroidota bacterium
TACATGGTTAAATACCACGGCACGACGTTTCTCCAAACCGAGCGAAACGTAGCGAACGATCCTCCGACAACTTTGACCACCGATTCAGACCCAAAACAATCGAAAACGACTACTACGGCTACGAAAACCGATACCTCACACTCTCATGCCGCTGATTCCGTGGTTGTGCAGCCAATCCCGGATAATATGACTGCCCAGATTGTCTTTGGGGTACCCGAGAAATCGAACGTGCGAGTGGACATATTCGATGGGACAGGAAACTTAGTCCGGACGCTCATCAACGATGAACTTGACCACGGGGATTACGATAAGACGTGGGACGGAACCGACGATCACGGGAAGAAACTTTCGGTGGGTACCTATTTTTACAAGACAACGATCGGCAACATTGCCCAGGGCAGAAAAGTCATCGTTTTCCGGTAGGCCGGTGTTAGTGGTTTACCACCACGTCGATTATCCGGTCGCCCACGAGAATTTTATCCGAAACCTCCATTCCGCTTACCACTCTTCCGATTATCGTGTATCTGCCATCGAGGTGCGGTTGCGGTGATTGCGTGATAAAAAACTGCGATCCTTCGGTATCTTTGCCGGCACTTGCAATTCCCACCACTCCCTCATCATACGTTAACGAAGAAAATTCCGAGCGAAGCGCATAACCGGGTCCGCCCCAGCCATCGCCACGCGGATCGCCGCCTTGGATGACGAAATTCGGAACTACGCGGTGAAAGATGGTTCCCCGGTAGAAGCCACGATCGGCAAGTTTCAAGCAACTCATGACTGTGAACGGCGCCTGATCGGGAAAGAGTTCAATGTGGATATCTCCTTTCGACGTCTTGACAGTGACACGCACAGTCGAAGGAAGCGATGATAGATACGCAAGGTCGTAGTCTGAATATTGTGGCGTAAATTTGGATGCGATGGGAAAGACCTCACCGGTAATCCTCTTCAAGGAAGCTTGAGCTGCCAGAGCGATTGATCGGTCGGTCGCGCTAAGTTCCTTCTTCAGATCAGGGATAGCATCCTTGCTGCCGATCTTGCCCAGCGTGGCAATGATTTCTTGAATGGCTTCAACATCGTCAGGCAGTTTGCGACTTCGCAGTGAAGCTAAGAGCGGATCTACCGACTCAGTGCGTAAGAAAAGCGAATCGCCCAAGACAGAGGCAGCCGTTGTTGCAATTGCCATATCGGAGCTTTTCATTGCATCAATAGCTGCCTGATATGATTTATCCCGAAGTTCAGAATCTGCGCGGTTTCTTTTATTCAATTCGAGGAGAGCGTTCAACCCCGCCGAAGTGAGGATTGGGTCCCCGATGGAGACATACTTCAATATCGTTTGGAGTTTCGCCGGATCGCCTGCATAACCGAGCGCCTCAATCAGACGTCCTTCGAGCAACTTGTTGTCGATGGAACCCGAGTCAACGAATGCAAGGGCTTCCTTTCCCGTAAGCTTTGCAAGCGAATTTGCCGCCTCTGCCTGAAGCTGCCATGGCTTTCGACGATCGGCGTTCGAAGAAACAGTTTGCAAGCGATGGAACAGCAAGGTCTGCAACCGACCGCCATCGGGGTGAACTGACATTGTGCCAATTGTTGAGAGTGCAGTAATCGCGACATACGCATTCGAATCGTCGGTCGCATCAATGAAGACGCGAATAGCGGAGCTATCTGTTCCGTAATCGAGCACACCCATGGCTTTCAAGGCATTTACTCGCACTCGCCAATCGGGATCGCTTGAAGCGAGATGTTCCAAAGGTTGTTCCGCTAAAGTTCGATCGCCGTTTTTTCCGAGAAACGTGGCAAAGTTCATCCGGGCAAGCGGATCGGGGTTACGAACTGCAGAGACGAGTGACTTGGCTTCTTTCTGAAGAATGGGTTGTTTCCCAATCCGCTGCATAGCATAGAAGGCCTGCCATGGCGCTGTTTCCGCACGGCTTACTATGGTGACTAGTTGCATGTCGGCATCATCTTTGAATACGCCGCGAATGGCGAAGCGCGCGATCGACATGAGAAACGGACGCAGGTCTTCACTCGTAGGACCATTACTAAACTTCATCATCAAGTCTTTCAACGCATTTGCCGATCCGAACTTGCCAATCTCTTCAATAATCCGACGGCGGGCTGACGCGTGGCTATCTTTGATTGCGTCAATCCGCACGGAGAGAATTTCGTGCGTGAGTTTATCCTTTGAAGAATCGCAAAGGAATCCGCCGGTCTCTCCAATGGCAAATGCCGCAGCCACACTGACACCGGAATCGGGGTCCATTGTAAGACACTTGAGCAACAAGGGCAGTGCAGTCGTATCCTGTAAACTCCCATACGCGGAAGCTGCGCGTTCGCGGACAACAGCGTCAGAATCGGAGAGCATGAGGCGCAGGGTCTGATCGTTATTTATGCGTTGATCTACGATCTTCAATATCGTGTTTATCTTTTCGGATCTACCGTTCTTTTCGGAAATCTGGGTTTGGCCAAAGGCTGGGCAGCCGAGAGAAAGGAAAAGAAATACAATGGTTAAGAATGGTTTCATGACGGGAGATTGAAGAGAGTTTTTGAAGCATTAGTCGTTGCCGCACCGACTTCTTCGACAGGAATATTTTTTATTTCGGCGATCTTTCTTGCGATAATCGGAATGTTGGATGGCTCGTTACGTTTCCCGCGAAGCGGTACGGGAGTGAGGTACGGGCTATCGGTTTCAAGAAGGACGCGATCGATACTCGTTTGTGCTACAACATCGATCATGCTATTGGGTTTGTTGGGCTTCACTGCGAATGTCACCGGTCCCGGAATCGAAATATAAAATCCCAACCCGATTACTCGTTCTGCCAATTTTGCGTCGCCCGGAAAACAATGGAAAACGCCTCTTCGTGTGCCGTTGCACCACTGTTGGCCTTGCACGGTTTCAGACTCGACGATTTCCATTGTATCGGCTTCAGCTTCGCGGCTGTGGATAATAATCGGGAGGTTTCTGCGGCGCGCAATCTGAATCTGTTTACGAAATACTTCCTTCTGAATTTCAGGAGGCGATAAATTGTAATGGTAATCGAGGCCAATCTCGCCGATAGCGACGACCTTGGGGTGTTCACTGAGACGCTCAATGCGTTCCAAGGTAGGTGCATCCGCCTTCGAAGCATCATGAGGATGAAATCCCGCGGCAGCATAGATAAAATCGTACTGTTCAGCGAGGGCGACTGCCTCCTCACTCGTTTTGAGATCGGTGCCAGGGATGACAATGCGTTCGATTCCTGCATCGCGCGCCCGTTGGAGGACATCGGCCAGATCGGCGGAATAATCTTCAAAAAAAAGGTGGGCGTGGGAATCGATGAACATTCGATCAACTATTAGTGAACAATTTCCTTGACGTTCTTGACGATGTATTCAATATCATCTGAGCTCATGCCGGGATAGAGAGGTATGCGGAGCAGGCGTGCAGCAACGTCTTCGGTGACCGGCAGGCGGAGACCTTTTGTTCCTAAGAACTCCTGCGCGTACGGAGATTGGTGGAGCGGCACATAATGGAAAGCCGCGCCTATCCCGCGTTTCTTCAATTCCCCCATCACCCTATTACGCTCCGCCTCGTGTGGCAAAAGAATATGGTAAAGGTGATAATTAGAAGCGCAGTTGGCTGGAATTGTTGGAAGAACCAACTTTCCACTCGCGCCGAGCGCGCGAAATTCTTCGTTGTATCGAACGTAAATATCTTTTCGACGTTGTTGAATCACCTCCATCCGATCAAGCTGGTGAAGAAGAACCGCGGCCAAAAGATCGGATAAAATGTAACTGCTCCCGTGCGCTACCCAGGTATATTTATCGACTTCACCGCGCAAGAAATTCGAGCGGTTCGTCCCCTTCTCGCGGATGATCTCGGCCCTGCGGGCTATGGCTTCATCATTCGTGACGAACGCGCCGCCTTCGCCGCACATAAGGTTCTTCGTATCATGAAAACTGAACGCTCCCATATTCCCGATGCCGCCGAGATAGCGGTCGTTGTATTTTGCGCCGACCCCCTGAGCTGCATCCTCGATAATCGAGAGGTTGCGTTCTTGTGCAAGAGCCATTAACGGATCCATGTCTGCGGATATTCCGGCATAATGCACGGGCATGATTGCACGGGTTCGAGGAGTAATCTTCGCCTTAACGTCAGCGATATCCATCGTAAGGGTCGTTCTATCGATGTCACAGAAAACCGGCGTACCCTCAGCACGGATTACGGCGTTCGCGGAAGAGACAAAGGTGAAGCTCGGCACAATTACCTCGTCGCCTTTATTCAGATCCAATACCATCGCCGCCATTTCGAGCGCGTGAGTGCAGGATGTCGTGAGCAGGACATGTTTCAAACTAAATTGTTCACGCAACCGTGTCTCGACGCGTTTACATATTACACCATCGCCGCTAAATTTCTTGGCAACAATCACCTCGTTTAGATACGACGCCAGAGCATCGTCAACATAAGGGACATTGAGGGGAATATTCCGGATGGGCTGGGGCATATTGATTAGGCTGAAAGTCCTACACCGGAATAGAAATCTGTCAGTTTATGCAGCACGGCCTTCATATCATGTTCGCGCAGAACGAACTCGCGCGCGGCGGCGGCAAGCTTTGTTCGCAGTTGCACATCGGAAAGAATAATACTGAGTTTCGTTGCAAGATCTTCGGCGTTCGCAGTGGTGTAAAAAAGTCCGGTCTGCCCTTCGGCGATTTGATCTAAATTTCCACCCGAGCGGGCTGCAACGATGGGAAGTTCGAGGCACATCGCATCGAGGACGACAAGAGAATACATCTCGTCCCTGCTCGGGAAGACGAACAGATCCATCGCGCTCAAATACCCGATTGAATCATTCTGGTAGCCGGTAAAAATGATCTTATCCTCAAGTCGCCGTTCGCGCACCTCGACCTGCAATCGGTTTGCATACTCTTCCGATTTAGGTTCAAACGGAGATCCATCTTTCGGCTTAACGCCTTTTCGGGTCGGCTCGCCAACGATGAGATAGCGGACATTCCTTTTCATGGCGTGACTAAGAAAATTATAGCTCTCCACGAAATCCGCGACTCCTTTTCCCGGATCGATGCGAACCATCGTGCCCACAACCGTTTCATGTTCGCCGATGCCATATTTCGCACGGATTTCGGTGCGTTTCGCCGCATCTCTTCGATACGAATCAATGATTCTGCCATAGGGAAGATAATGGATTTTCCCGGCGGGGACAGGATACAACTCCGGCAGCTTACGGTTCAGTGCTTTCGAGGAACTAAGAATCGCGTCAACTCTCCGGAAGATGAGTTTATGGAGCGGATCATTTTTTCGAGGAACACCCATATAGATACTCAGGAACAATCGAACATTCTTCAAGTTACGGACAGCCAGAGAGGCAGGCCAGATATCGCGATGATAATGCGCGTGGACAACATCAATCGCGTTCGATCGCACAATTTCCTTTACGCGCCGCACCGATTTAAGATTGACCTTGGCATAGTTCGGGAGGAATTCGCAGGCCACGCTGTTCGCTTGAAGAAACTCCGCCACTTTCGAATTCGGTTTGCAGATCGCCCGAACAACAACTCCGGATCTCTGCAATTCTACCATGAGCGTGCAGGCATACAACTCCAATCCGCCCCACGAATCCGAGGTGCAGAGATGCAGCGTGTTCAATCGGACGTTCTACTTAACGACGCTGCCATCCTCGATATCATCGAGAACGGTGATAGCAGTGAGACCAGAACTATTGGACGCGGCAAGCATCATCCCTTGCGACTCCTGACCCATGAGTTTGGCCGGCTGTAGGTTTGCGACGACAACTACTTTCTTGCCGATCAAAGATTCCGGTGTATATGTTTCGGCGATTCCGGCAAGAATTTGCCGACGCTCCTCGCCAAGGGCAACTTGCAATTTCAGCAGCTTCTTGGAATTCGTCACCTTTTCTGCCGCAATAACTTTGGCAACGCGCAATTCAACCTTTTTAAAATCGTCGATCGTAATGAGCGATTTCTCCGGCTTCGGCGGGGTGGCTGTCTTTGCGACGTCTTGTGTTTCTCCTTCACCGGATACACGAGCGATCAGTTCATCTTCGATCTTTGCGAACAGGATCTCCGGACCAGACAATGTATGACCGGCCTCGACTGCAAGATCCGCAGATGATTCCCACCCTGCTTGCGCGGGACTGCCGTTCAGATTCAACTGCTTCCAGAGTTTTACCGCACTGAATGGCATGATTGGCTCAGTAAGAATCGCGAGCGCACGAATCGCTTGGACGCACAGATTAATCGCCGTTGCGCATTTCTCGGGCTGTTGTTTGACGGCAACCCACGGTTGACTATCGTTAAAGTATTTATTTGCGAAACGCGCAAGATTCATGATCTCCAACGCCGCGTCGCGAAAACGGTATTGTTCAATCAATTCTCCGCTCTTCTTCCCGGTTGTTCCAAGCAAATCGACGAGCTGCCGATCAAGATCGGAAAGCGCACCCGCGACCGGCACTTTGCCGCCGTAATTCCGATGCACAAAGGTCACAGTGCGATTTACGAAGTTCCCAAAGATATCTGCAAGCTCGTTGTTCGTGCGCGCTTGGAAATCCTTCCAGGTGAAATCGGCATCGCGATATTCCGGGAGGTTCATCGTCAAGGTGTACCGAAGGAAATCGGCAGGAAACAATTCAAGGAACTCGTCGAGATCGATTCCCCACCCGCGGCTCTTGGAAAACTTTTGGCTTTCGAAATTGAGGAACTCGTTTGCAGGGACATTTTCGGGAAGCACGTATTGGTCCTTGCTTGCATCATTCCATGCCATAAGCAAGGCGGGAAAAACGATGCAATGGAACACGATGTTATCCTTTCCGATAAACGGGACATACTTCGTGCCTTCGTTGAGCCAATATTTTCGCCATTCATCGGGTTTGCCGTTGAGCTGAGCCCATTCCTTCGTGGCCGAAATGTATCCCAAAACGGCCTCGAACCAGACGTACAGAACTTTATTCTCATAACCCTTGAGCGGCACTTTCACGCCCCACTGCAAGTCCCGCGTGTAGGCCCGATCGGTAAGGCCATCTTTGAACCACGACTGACAATATTTGAGGACATTTTCTTTCCACGGCTCTTCCCCATTGCGCGACTTGATATACTCTTCGAGACGCTTCTGGTACTTGCCGAGCGGAAAATACCAATGCGTAGTTTCACGAAGTGTTGGCGTAGCGCCGGAGATCTTGCTCCGCGGGTTTATCAGTTCGGTCGGATTGAGAAACGTCCCGCACCGCTCGCACTGATCGCCGCGCGCATCGGGGTTCTGGCAAACCGGGCAGGTGCCTTCAACATACCGGTCAGGAAGAAACATGCCCGCCTTGGCATCGTATAATTGTTCTTCCTTCTTTTCAGAAAGGATACCCGCATCGTGAATCACGCGGAAGAATTCTTGCGCCGTCTCGGCATGGAGTGGAAGCGTCGTCCGTGAGTAATTATCGAAACTCATTCCGAACTTCTCGAATGCTGATTTATTTAACGCGTGGTACCGATCGACAATTGCCTGAGGAGTGGTCTTCTCCTGTTCCGCCGTAAGAACAATCGGAACGCCATGTTCGTCGGAGCCGCAGACGAACAGCACATCGCGCTTCATCGAGCGCTGATATCGTACATAGATATCCGCGGGAAGATACGCTCCGGCGAGATGGCCAAGGTGTATTTTTCCATTCGCATACGGCAACGCCGCGCTGACGAGGATTCTGTTAAACTTCTTATTCAATGATGTTCTGAGTCGATAAGTATCGTAGGCCTGATCGGAACAGTTTGACGCGTGGGGAGCATTAATTTCCGCAACCGCATCGCAAGAACCGCCAATAGCAATGGAATATACGCATTTTTGGCCAGATGTGAAATTGCCTCGTCGATTACCGTTTGGATCTCGCCGAAATCTACGTTCGAATGCGCAGCATTAAACTTGCGAATGACTGCTTCCTCTTCAACAGGCAGCCGGCGGTCAATGCCCCGTGAAAGCAGCATGGCATCTCGGAACCAGGTATTCAACAGATTCAACAGTTGCTCAAGATCTTTTCGATCGTTCGCTTCAACCAAAGCGCGGATTGCGTCATAAACCTCGCGCCGTGATTTGTACAAAACAGTTCTGAGAAAATCGACCGCCTGCAATCGATACGCGGTAATATCGACCCCTAAAAGTTCGATAGCCAGAGAATAATTTCCGTTGACAAGAACCGCTATCGCCTCTGCTTTACCGGCATCTACATTATGATTCGATACAAGAGCACTTGCTATCTGCCCTTCGGAAAGTCGGCTCAACCGTATTTGCTGGCAGCGTGAAATAATCGTTGGCAATAGCGCATCGGGATCCGCTGTCGTAAGAATAAGAACGGTATCGCCCAGTGGTTCTTCAAGCGTCTTGAGCAGCGTGTTCGATGACTCATCGTTCAACCGATCTGCTTCGAGAATCACAAAGACCTTTTTCCCGCCGGTTCCCGCGCTCAACGAGGCAATCCTGCGGATGTCGCGGATGCTGTTGACACGAATCTCGCTGGCTTTCGGAACCGAAATGACAAAGTACCGGTTGCGCGCTTTCTCTGCGATCGCTTGTTGAATAAACTCGATTTGCTCTCGTGTAAGTTTATCCATCGGCCTGTCTCCGGCAGTTTCGTTCTTCCCAGCCGGTAGCGCAAAGATCAGATGAAGATTTGGATGTTGAAGGGTTTCAAATCTCCGGCACTCATCGCAGCGATTGCAAGCATCGGCGGTTCCCGGTTTTCGCGCGGCACAGTTGAGAGACTTGGCAAGTTCGATCGAAAGCGCCTCAGTACCGGATCCTTCAGGACCGGAAAACAGGTAGGCCTGAGCAAGCCTATTCCGCTCTAGCGATTTTCGGAGGATATCCTTGGCCCGCTCTTGCCCGACTATTTCATTCCATGCCATGCAGATTCTTTAGAATGCCTGTCCGATTCCGAACTGCA
>DATGFY010000212.1:0-2206 GCA_035308785.1 Bacteroidota bacterium
CCCGTACCGGTTCTACCAATTCTGGTATAATACAGATGATCGGGACACCGGGAAATACTTAAGGTATTTCACCTTGTTATCGAGAGATCGCATAGAAGAAGCAGAGCGTTTATCCGCAGCGGCTCCCGAGAAACGCGAAGCACAAAAGTTGTTAGCCGAAGAAGTGACGAAGATGGTGCACGGCGAGAGCGCGCTAGAACAAGCAATAAAGGCATCTCAGGTATTATTCGGAGGTGAGCTAGATGGGGTCAGCCCCGAGCATCTGCTGGATATCTTCAGCGAAGTGCCTTCTGTTGAGTTATCAAAGGACAAACTGGCGGGAGATGGCCTACCATTCCTTGATCTAATGGTTGCTGCCTCTGTTGCCAAATCTAAAGGCGAGGCACGACGCCTGATCGAAGGGGGTGGAATGTACCTGAATAACCGCCGTGTATCGGAGGTAGATGCGAAGGTCGCTATTGGAACGAGTATCTCCGGCAAAATATTGATTCTCCGAAAAGGCGCCAAAAACTACACACTCGTCAAATTAGTGTAGGAAGCCCCACAAAGTTTGTCATTCCCGAATGTTTCTATCGGGAATCCAGGGTCTTTTCTCTCAAATTAGGACAATCCTATCCCGCTTGCTTTCTTCCCCAAAAACCCCTATACTATACAAATGAATTTCGGACGCTTCTCATATTACTTTTATTATTATTTTACGCCGTGCGCATGCTCGGTTGTGGGACGTCTGCATCGATAAGCAAACAGATTTTCGAATGTAGTTCAACCCCCGCCGGGCAACCGACGGGGGTTTTTTGTTTTCACAAACTTTAACGTCATCAACCATACACTAATCGTCAGATTGTTATGATCATCGTACTCAAATCGCAAGCGAAAGAAGCAGACATTAAAAATGTCGTCGATAAAATCAAAGAGATCGGCTTGCAGGCGCATGTCTCGACCGGAACCGAACGCACCATCATCGGCGTCATTGGCGATGAACGGCTCATTAAGAAAGAGCAATTCTCGCTGCTTCCGATGGTGGAGAATGTTATTCCCGTACTCAAACCCTATAAGTTAGCGAGCCGGGAGTTCAAGCCAAACGACAGCGTCATCGATGTCGCCGGCGTTAAGATCGGCGGAAAAGAAATTGTCGTCATCGCGGGTCCATGTTCCGTGGAAACGGAAGATCAGCTCTTGCAAACCGCCATTGTTGTTAAGGCTGCCGGCGCATCGCTCCTTCGCGGGGGCGCATATAAACCGCGAACAAGTCCCTACGCATTTCAAGGCCTCGGCACCGATGGGCTCAAACTTCTCGCCAAGGCGCGCAAAGAGACCGGACTCGGAATCGTAACAGAGGTTATGGAATCGTCCGATGTCGAGGAGGTTGCGGAGTACGCCGATTTGTTACAGGTCGGTGCGCGAAACATGCAGAACACGAAACTTCTGCGGGCACTCTCAAAAATCTCCAAACCGGTATTATTGAAACGGAATTTCTCCGCTACTTTGAATGAATTCCTCATGAGCGCGGAATATCTTCTTTCCGGCGGCAATGAAAAAGTAATCCTCTGCGAACGAGGCATCCGCACATTTGTGGAATACACGCGCAATACTCTCGACTTGAATATCGTCCCGGCTATTAAGGGCTTGTCGCACCTGCCGATCATAGCTGATCCAAGCCACGGAACAGGCAGAATTGATCTCATTATTCCCATGAGCCGAGCCTCGATCGCCGCAGGAGCCGATGGGCTGATTATCGAGGTCCATCCCAAGCCCGCAGAGGCGTTTTCCGATGGTGATCAGTCGCTCACCCCGGCGATGTTCCAACAACTGATGAACGAAGTCGTTCCGATTGCCCGCGCCATCGGTCGGACAATGAGTAAGCAATAATCGCTCATTGAGGCCTGTCGTTCTCGGAGAATAAATCGGGGGATGTGACCTGATCCCTTGATTCTCATCTAAAAGTGCTTTACCTTGAACATATTTTGAATATGAAATGAAATGTCCATAGGCCTTCTCTCGCTCCTCGGCGCTTGTTCGTACCTTGCATTTGCAGCATCGGCCCGGAAGAGCTCGCAATCTCCTCCGCACGAAAATGACGGCTCCGGGAGCAATTTTCTTGCCTCGAATTTCTATTCCCTTCTCGTCGATAATTCCCTTATCGGCATCTACGTGATTCAGGATGGGATCATTAAAAGTTCGAATGCGTATGGCGCCCAGCTCTATG
>DATGFY010000213.1:0-4037 GCA_035308785.1 Bacteroidota bacterium
AGTCCAGATGCCATCACAAGTACGGAACTCCAAACCCATTCCTTATGGGCGATCATAGAAATCATGCGAATTACCAGGACCAAGAGGATAAGGTTTACTGTGGTCCAAGTCCGTAGGGCCCAGAGAGGCGACATCCAGGCAACAGGAAGCATCAAGAAAGCGGTCGCAGGGGGGAATGGGCTAAATTTACCCTGCTGGGTCATTCCGTAGGAATGTATTTGGTTCTCAAACGTACTGTCGTTGTAAATCTGATTAAAAGGCTTCCCCTCAAGAAGCATCCTCGAAGCAGTGTAATAGTTCGGGAAATCGGAATCGACTTGAGAAAACGCAGGAAACACTCCCCGGATAAGTTGAAAGCCCGCAAGCAACACGAACATGCAAACCAAAACTACCCGCGAACGGGGCATCAGACGCGGGTTACCGGGGTGAGAATACGCAAGACAGCAGCTTCGACTTCATCAACACCAATTTCACGCATACATCGTGCATTGTAGGGGCACCAGAAGGTCTTCGCCGCGTAAATATTCATGCACGGGCTGCATTCAATTCCCTTATAAATAACCTCGCCATTTGAATCAACGGGACCGTAGAATTTGGGTGTTTCTGGACCGAATAATGAAACAGTGGGTATTCCATACGCCGAGGCAATGTGAAGGGGAGCGCTATCGTTTGAGATCAATAGCTCAGAGGAGCGCAATAAGGCACATAGTTGCGGAATGGTTAATCTCCCTGCGAGATTCTTGGAAATTTCGGCTGTACCGCTGATATCGATCATTGCCTGAACATATTCCTTCTCATCAATCGAGCCGGTAAAAAACATTCGTACACTGCCATTTCGGGAGAGGCGGGAAACTAAAGCCGAGAAGCGTTCTGCAGGCCAACGGCGTTCGAAGAAGGTCGATCCGGAATTGATATTGACGACAATGTAGGGTTCCATCAATTCCCCAATGATCGATTTCAACTGGCCGGAATCGGAATCGTTGATCTCGGGTGATGCCACGTGCGGAGCGGGGGCCGAAGAACAAGCGACGACGCGAACCTGATCGCAAAACGCTTCGACTACATGCCGGGATTTCGTCAACGGAACTTGATCGGTGACCAAAGCAGAGCGCCAAAATGCGGGGAGGGAAAAACCTACCCGGCGGGGGGCTCCGCTCAAGACGCTAAGCAATGTCGAAAATTTTGAAAAAAACTCTAAATCCAATACAACATCGGGGCGAACTTTACGGATTCGAACAATTGCGTTCCATGTGTCATGAAGGAAAGCCGGAATCGAACTGCCGCGGATCGTTACGATCTCATCGATCATGGGAATCCGCTCAAGCAATTCGCGGTTCGATTCGAACGAAAGATAGATGATGCGAACGCCCGGGACGGACGATTTCAAAAGCGATAGGGCTGAGGTTGAGAGCAAAATGCTGCCCAACCCGAAGAACTTAATCACCAAAACGTTTTGGGGAGCGCGATGGATAACGTTGCCGCTACGCGGAAGCAACACCCCAAATAGCCAGCATAGAGGAACGCCCAGAAAGCGATCCGCACGTCGCATTGTTTGAACAGTCATTACGCCGTCCGCTTTGCCACAACTACAAAATGATCGGCCAGAAGATAAAAAGGAAACGTGCGACGGATAGTATCATCTAACCCCAATAGGTTTAAAACAAGGCTCTGATGAGACGCGCTAAAGGTACCGGAGTTCGGAGGTGGAGAAAGTATGCTCACACCATAAACATCTTCGACCTTATACCACGGAGAGAGCATCTTCTTAACATCGCCTAATGTGTAATAGCGGACATGCACAAACGTGTCTCCAATATGCGCATCAACGCCGCCGTTCTTCATTCTCCGAAATGCTTGTGCGGGCTTGCCGCGGAGCAGGTAGCTCAACACCTCCCAGATGCAAAGCTTGTTGATTATGCAGAAAATGAGAATACCGCCTGGCTTTACTAACTCAGAAGAGTCTCGTACAACTTCCGATAAATCAGGCGCGCAATTCAATCCCCCAAAATTCGAAAAGATGCCGTCATATTTGTGGCCGTCCTTCGATAATACTTGAAGATTTTCTAATGAAACCTGTTGGGTATCGATTTTAGCGGAGAGGTTATTTTCGGCAATCTTGCGCCTTCCGATCTCCAGCATAGCGTCCGAGGCATCGGTAGCAGTGACGCGGATATCATGTTCGGCCAACTTGATTGCATCGGTGCACGTGCCTGCATTCAATTCCAAGATATGATCGCCCGGATGGAAATAGGAGAAAAGAGATTTCCATATCACCGGCCTGATATGTTCCATGAGGAATGTCTCGCCATACTCCTTATCGTACACGGAAGCGACCGAATCGAATGGCGCGTTATAGGTTGTCACGGTTTCGACCAATCGTTATTCCTTCGTAAGAACGTGGCGATAATTCCTCAACCCAAACCAAAACGTTTTCCAAAAGCCGCGGCGTTCGCTTTTCAGATAGACAAAGAAATAGACCATTCCGAACCAGATCGTGAAGAAAGCGTTTGGCGGAAACTTGATCAGCTTCTTAATGAACGAGAACGACCGTGGAAAGAGTACTGCGGTTTGAAAAAACTTCTGCAGATTCTCCATCTCTCGCGCAAAGGGCATGGAGAGTTTCGTATCGGTGAAGAACGACTTGGAGAGGCGATCCGGATCGAAATCGCGGTCGAGGTATCCTTCAGAAACTGCGTATTGCGTCAGAGCGGTGCCGGGGAATGGGGAAAAGACCGAACACCAGGGATAATCGGCTTTGATGCGGATGTTTAACTCTACCGTTGAATAAGCGTCTTCCAGCGTCTCGCCGGGAAGTGCGACGATATTATATGTCCGGAAGGGGATTCCGGCGTCGTGCAAATGACCTGCTGCCTCTTCGATTTGACGATCGGTGAGTTGCTTCACGAGAACCTTATTGCGCAGAGTTTCATTGCCTGATTCGACGCCGAAAAAAACCGATTGGCAGCCGCCTTCCGCAAGTCTGTGGGCATATTCCGGATCCGATGCGACGAGATCTGCGCGCACAAGACAGATGAAGGGTACGCCCACTTCATTCTTGTAACGCGGGAGAAATTCATACAGCCATTTCTTGCTCATGCCGAATACATCGTCAGCAAAGTATATTGTTTCGACACCGGTACGCGACTTGAGTTCGAGGCATTCTTCGATCACGCTATCGATGGCGCGGATACGGACGTACTTGCCTTTGCCGTCGTACATTTCGCGCATTGCGTCTTCGAAACAAAACGAACAATGCCACGGACAACCGCGCGAAGTTATAACATTGCGGATGGAACGATCGATCCGTTTTTCCAAAGAGTTATACAACACTCTGTCAGGGAAGGGATAATCATCGACGCTGGGACGAAGAGAGCGCAGATCGTTCTTGGAAATGGATCCGTTCTTATACCAGATGTTCGGAATTTCGGAGAGAGATTGTTTCGAGTCGATCTTATCCAACAACTCCAACACCGAATCTTCGCCTTCGCCGCGAAGAATCATATCTACAGGTGACTCGTCAATGAATTCGGGAAAGAAGGTGGGATGAGCGCCGCCGAAAATATTCCGAACTCCAAATTCTTTCTTTACACTCTCCGCAATGCCGAGCGCCCACTTATGACTTCCGCTCATCACTGAAAACCCAACCACGTCGGGCTTGAACGATGAAAGCTCTGCGTTGAACTCATCCAATGTATTTCCGATGGCAAGACGTACCTCGTGACCGTGCGTCTTGGCCATCGAAGAGATGTACATCGGGCCGAGAAACTCATACTCCATGTCTTGCAGAAATAGCAGACGGGCCATGGAGGTTATTCCTTGCCTCCTTGCAATGCTTCAACCTGTTCCTGAACCCGAGGTATCGTCATTGCATGGTAAGCGCTTGCCGCGATCCGGCGAATCGATTGTTTCGATATACGAGAAGGATGCACCATCGCGCTCTTCAGCGTATCGATACCCTGCCAGAGCCGGAATTTCTTGTGGGTCAGTTTGTGGAGAGCGCGGTAAAAATCGGGGGAATACTCTCCCGCAAACATCAT
>DATGFY010000214.1:0-2203 GCA_035308785.1 Bacteroidota bacterium
AAGCGCCGACGCAACCGTACTGCGCTTTGAACCCTTGCCCTCGCCTGACGGCAAGATGGCAGCATATACCGATAAGAACTCGGTTTTATGGATGCTGGATATTACCTCCGGTGCGAGCAAGAAAGTTGTAAGCGCGGATTATGGGGATGTATCAGATTTCGGCTGGTCGCCGGACAGCAAGTGGTTTACATTCGTAATTCCCGCAGCCAACGGCTACAACCAGATTGATCTGTATAATGTTGCGGATGGCAAAATCACCGAACTGACCGACGATCGCGTAGATTGCTCTTCGCCGACGTGGAGCAGGGATGGGAAATGGATTTATTTCTTTTCGGATAGGAATTTTCAATCGGTGGTATCGAGCGTGTGGGGCGCGCGCGAACCGGAACCGTATTACGAAAAAACAACGAAGCTGTATGCGCTTTCGCTCTTGAAAGACGGCCGGTCTCCATTTGCACCCGCAAACGAATTGCTGAAAGATGAGGACAAATCAACCGATAAGAAGAAAGACTCAGGATCTGACGAAAAGAAAAAGAAAGATTCAGATTCCGATAAGAAAGATGCCTCGGTGACGGTGAAGATCGATTTCGACGGCTTGCAAAGCAGGGTGTGGGAAGTTCCTATTCCGGCGAGCAACTACGGAAACCTTTCGATGAATGACAAATATTTGTTCTTCGTCGAGGTGAAGAGAGGTGATAAGACGCAAACGAACCTGATGTCGCTGGAAATCAAGAACAAAGATATCAGCGCGAAATCCGTGTTGGAGGACATTAAGGATTATGAGCTTTCCGGGAACGGGAAAAAGATTTTGGCGCAAAAGGGAGACGGATTGTATATCTTCGATGCTTCAGGCAGTGCGCCATCTGAATTGGATAAGAGCAAGTTAAATTTGAACAATTGGAAGTTTGCTCTCTCTCCCAGACAGGAATGGAGACAGATGTTCATCGAGGCATGGCGTATGGAGCGCGATTATTTTTACGACCCGAAAATGCATGGGGCCGATTACAAGGCGTTGCTCGATAAGCATTTGCCGCTTGTCGATCGGGTGACGGACCGATTCGAGCTGAATGATCTTATTACGGATATCGTCGGCGAGCTCTCGGCGCTGCATACGTTTGTCTTCGGCGGCGATGCGAGAACTCCATCTGACCAGATATTTGCGGCGTCGCTCGGCGCGGATATTGTGAGGGATGGGGGAAAAGGCGGCGACCGGATTGCGCATATCTACAAATCGGAACCCGATTATCTTGAAACGACCTCGCCGCTGGCAAAACAAGGCGTGAACGTGCATGACGGCGATATCATTACCTCGGTCAACGGTTTGAATACGATTTCAGCACCATCGATTACGACACTGTTGAGAAATCAGACGGGGCAGCAAGTGTTGCTTGGGATCAAAGATGAGACGGGGAAGGCCTCGCAAGTGATCGTGGAGCCGATTAGCCAGGGGGATGATAGGAATTTGCGCTACTCTGAATGGGAATACACACGCAGACAAGAGGTCGATACGAAAGGGAACGGCGATTTAGGATATGTGCATCTCCGTGCGATGGGATCGGGAGATTATGATAGTTGGGTGAAGAATTTTTATCCGATCTTCAATCGCAAAGGGTTGATTCTCGATGTGCGGCATAATAACGGCGGAAATATCGACAGCTGGATATTGGAAAAACTTCTGCGGAAGGCGTGGTTTTATTGGCAGGGACGAAGCGGCAAACCATCGTGGAACATGCAGTACGCGTTCCGCGGTCCGATGGTGCTGCTATGCGACCAGCGCACGGCGTCGGATGGCGAAGCGATTTCGGAGGGCTTCCGCAGGTTAGGTCTGGGTAAAGTGATCGGCGAACGGACGTGGGGCGGAGAGATTTGGCTTTCGATGGACAATGTATTGGTCGATAAAGGGATTGCCTCGGCTGCGGAACTGGGTGTGTTCGGACCCGAAGGGAAGTGGCTCATTGAAGGCCATGGCGTGGACCCGGATATTGTCGTGGATAATATGCCGCACGCAACGTACGGCGGCACCGACGCACAGTTAGATGCGGCAATTAAGTATTTGCAGGATGAGTTGAAGGCGCATCCGGTGAAAGATGTGATTGCGCCGAACTATCCGAATAAGAGTTTTAAGTATTAGAAATCATACCCCGCGACCAAGAGGACTAGTCATTGCGAGCGGATTTGGCGCCCGCAGGCGACACGCGAAGCA
>DATGFY010000215.1:0-4826 GCA_035308785.1 Bacteroidota bacterium
TCGATCAGTGGGGCGTCGAGCTCGGCAAGCAGCTGGCTAAATCGATCCTCCCCGAGCTGCGCCAACCATCCCCCATCAGCTCTCACGATTCCTCCACAAACGGCTTAATCAATTATTATTTGACCGGGAAATAGCGTTTATTTATCGATTCCTCCCGCTATCCATTTTCATTAAAAATTGTATATTATCAATAGTATATCAATCGTAGTCCTAACCCCATGAGTTCTTCAGCCCCCGAATCAGTCGTGCAGACAGCCAAGCAGGCGCCTGCAGTGGATGTCTCCATTCTCCCGAAACCCCCGAGTCAATCCGATCTCGACAAGCTTTGCATCGATACGATCCGATGCCTCGCAATGGACGCGGTTCAGAAGGCGAAGTCTGGCCATCCCGGCATGCCGATGGGAATGGCGCCCGCAGGGTACGCGCTGTTCACACGGCATCTGCGGCACAATCCCGAGAATCCCCACTGGATTAACCGCGACCGTTTCGTCCTCTCTGCGGGACACGGCTGCATGCTTCTCTACGGGCTCCTCCATCTCACGGGTTATGATCTCTCGCTCGATGACATCAAGAATTTTCGGCAGTGGGGAAGCAAAACACCGGGCCATCCTGAATACGGACATACTTCCGGAGTCGAGGCAACGACCGGTCCGCTTGGGCAAGGAATTTCCAATGCAGTTGGGATGGCCATTGCGGAAAAATATCTCGCCGCCTATTTCAATCGCGACGGATTCCCCGTCATCGATTATCGAATGTATGTCGTTGCCGGCGACGGCGATCTCATGGAAGGAGTTTCATCCGAGGCGTGTTCGCTTGCCGGAACGCTTGGGCTCAATAATCTGATCGTCGTTTATGATGATAACCATATTTCCATCGATGGGAAAACGGAGCTGTCATTCACCGAGGACACCGCGAAACGGTACGAGTCGTACGGATGGTTTGTGCAGACTGTTGACGGTGATGGGAACGATCTCACGGCATTCGATCGGGCAATGAATGCTGCAAAACAGGAAGGCAACCGGCCATCCCTCATCCAATGGCGTACGCATATCGGGTACGGAAGTCCGCACAAACAGGATTCCGGTGATGCACATGGCTCGCCCCTCGGCGATGAAGAAGTT
Source organism: Bacteroidota bacterium (assembly GCA_035308785.1). GTDB lineage: Bacteria > Bacteroidota > Ignavibacteria > UBA10030 > SZUA-254 > DATGFY01. The sequence goes on from DATGFY010000215.1 coordinate 1,122, forward strand.
GCCCTGACCAAAAAGCGATACGGCTGGGATCCGGAGAAGAAATTCTACATTCCCGAAGCGGCACTGAAACACTTTCACGAGGAGATTCCTAAAGGCGAACTCCGCGAAAACGATTGGAACGAACTTTTCGCGAACTACCGTAAGAAACATCCCGACCTTGCAGAAGAATTTCTCACTGCACGTGAAGGCAAACTGCCGAAGAATTGGGATGCGATCTGGAAAGAAAACGCACCAACATTCGATCCCGCAACTGCGGTCGCGACGCGCGAAGCGCAGCAAAAGATTCTCGATGCGGTTATGCCAAAATTGCCGCTCGTCCTCGGTGGATCGGCCGATCTGACGCCATCGAATAATACTCGATTCAAAGGTGCCACAGACTTCAGTAAATCGGACAGGCTCGGTAGATACATCCGTTACGGCGTGCGGGAATTCGGCATGGGCACTGTGATGAACGGCATCGCTCTCAGCAAAATGCTGATTCCCTACGGCGGCACGTTCTTTTGTTTTACCGATTACCTGCGCCCCAGCGTCCGGCTTGCAGCTTTGGCGCATTACCCAACGATCTTTGTGATGACGCACGACAGCATCGGCCTTGGCGAGGATGGCCCAACGCACCAACCCGTGGAACACCTTGCCTCCCTCCGCGCCATGCCGGGACTTGTTGTGATCAGGCCTGCCGATGCGAACGAAACCGCGTATGCATGGAAATTCGCTTTGGAGAATCGCACCTCACCCACGATGCTCGTGTTAACGCGGCAGAAGCTTCCCGTGTTCGATCGGAAAGTGATGGCTCCGGCAGAGGAATCTCTTAAGGGCGCTTACATTCTCGTTGATGATGCCAACCCGCAAGTCCTATTGCTTGCAACAGGCTCAGAGGTTCATCTTGCTGTAAACGCTCGAGAGTTATTGCACGCTCAGAACATACGATCCCGCGTTGTCAGCATGCCCTCGTGGAAGTTGTTTGAACAACAACCGCAAGAATACCGTGACCGAGTAATCCCTCCTTCGATCAAAGCGCGCGTAGGAGTCGAAGCGGCGGTACAATTCGGTTGGGAACGTTACATCGGAGATAACGGCGAATTCATCGGGATGGCGGGGTTCGGCGCATCTGCACCTGCCGAAGTCGCATTTAAAGAGTTCGGGATAACTGCAGAACGCGTTGCCGAGGCGGCGAAGAGAGTTCTTGCATGAAACTTGCGCTCGCCGCGGACCACGCCGGATTTGAGATGAAAGAGCTTCTCCGGGCCGAACTGCAAAAGGACGGCCATGAGATTCTTGATCTCGGCGCGCACGATACAACCCCTTCCGATTACCCGGATTTCGCCCGTGCCCTTGGTGTAGTAATCAATTCGGGTAAGGCAGAGCGGGGAATCTTCATCTGCGGAAGCGGCGTTGGCGCTAGTATCGCCGCCAATAAGATCAAAGGAATTCGCGCCGGCCTTGCGCACGATACCTACTCTGCGCATCAGGGAGTCGAACACGACGATATGAACGTTCTTTGCCTCGGCTCGCGCGTCATCGGCATTGCTCTGGCGCTGGAATTGTGCCGTACATTTCTCGGCGCGAACTTCACGAACGAAGAACGCCATAAGCGCCGCGTTGCGAAAGTGGCCGAGATCGAAAAACTTCAGCGTTAACCTTTCATGGACCCCAATCTCGTTATCCTCGCCGGGGGCATTTCTTCTCGCATGCGAAATGCGGTCTCATTCCATACTGAACTTTCGGAAACACTGCGCTACGACGCAAAGAATAAATCAAAAGCGATGATTCGCGTGGGCAATGGCGACCGACCGTTCCTCGACTATCTGCTTTCGAACGCCCATCGCGCCGGTTATGCCGACGTCGTCATTGTCGTCGGCGAGCACGATGCCGAAATCCGGAAAGTATATGGGGAACCCGCGAACGGCAAACAGATCTATAACCTCCGGATATCGTATGCGCAACAATCGATTCCGGCAAGCCGAACGAAACCCCTCGGCACAGCTGACGCCCTTCTCCAAGCGCTTCTCGTGCGCCCCGATTGGCAGGGGAAACAATTCACCGTATGCAACAGCGATAACCTCTATTCAGTCGAGGCCCTCCGTCTCCTTCGTGAATCCCCTCACCCAAACGCCCTCATCGATTACGAATGGAACGCGCTTCGATTCGAAAACGAGCGTCTCGAAAAATTCTCGTTTATCTGCCGCGACCCGAACGGTTTCCTCATCCGCATTATCGAAAAGCCGACCCGCGAGGAACTTGCGAACGCTCCCGACGATTCAGGCAGGATCGGGGTCAGTATGAACATTTTCCGACTTTCCTACGATTTGATTTTGCCCGCACTCCAAACGGTGCCCTTGCATCCGCTACGAAATGAAAAAGAGCTTCCCGAAGCGGTTTCCCTCATGGTGCGCGATCATCCCAATTCGGTGAAAACGATTCAACTCGCTGAATACGTGCCCGATCTCACTTCGCCCGACGACATCGGACGCGTTGCAGATTATCTCCGCGCCAACTTCCAACAGACGGTATGAAGTTCGACCGGAGGGGCTTTCTCAAAACCGCCGGCGGATTGGCGATTGCAACTGCCGCGAGTTCGCTACCAACCTTCGCGGCGACAGAAGATGCAAGCGGCAAAGCTTCCGGCCGAATTGCAGTTCTCTACGATCCTTCATTCCCCCCAGGTGAGATCAAGTTGCTGCCACACGATGAAATTGCTAAGGCGCTAGAACAGTACCACACTTCGTTCATCACCGCAAATGAGCTCGCATCGGCCCTCGATCCGGCCAAGTTCGATCTGTTCATCAATCCGTACGGTTCGCTGTTTCCCGAAGAAGCAGCCGAGTCAATCTTTACGTTCCTCCGTGCAGGCGGCAACTGGATAAACCTTGGCGGAACACCACTTTCCATTCCTATTATCCGCACCGGTGGCGGATGGGAAAAACAAAATCTGCAAACTGCATTCTACAAAAAGCTTGGGATCACGCAGACATTCCGGATCTCCCAAGCTGGGGTCACGTCGTACGAGGAAAATGATCAAGCAATGATGTTCGGTGGAATTATACACCAATTCAATGCAACTGAAACTTACTCTTTCTATTATCGATTCACGAACACTAAAGATTTTCCCGACGAAGACGGTTCCGACGGCCCCCGCGAAGCAACACTGACGCCAATGGTGTGGGGCTGCAATGATGCGGGCATCAGATTGACTGCCCCTTTCGTCCAGATCGACAGGATATCTGGAGATTATGTTGGAGGCAGGTGGATCTTCGCCAGTTTCTCGGGCGAGATTACGCCGCGCTTGTTGAGTTGGTTGAAAGAAACGGCCCTGCACGGTGCAACGGAGTTCGTCCTCGCGCCATCATTCGCATCGTATATCTCCGGCGAACTTCCTCAAATCAGCGTACAGATCCGCAAACCCGGAAGATCCATTACGGGAGCGGTAGATGGCGAATGCAAAGTTTCCATTAGCTACGGCCCGGCTTTCCCAAACGTCAAACAGTCAGGCGCCGGTGAAATGGTAATTCCAATGGCTACAAAAGGCGATGTTGCGTTGGGATCCGCGATTGCGAGATCTGCCAAACCTTTCGTCCCCTCCCACTATGAAGTGGAAGCTACGATTTTCGTAAAGTCGCCCATTACTCAATCCGGGACCATGCTGGTTCGTCGGACCGGATTTTGGGTAATGGACCAAACCCTCTTGACGAACGGCAAGCCGTTGAC
>DATGFY010000216.1:0-6312 GCA_035308785.1 Bacteroidota bacterium
AACCTCCGGGCGCGATCTCCGTACAGAAGGAAGCGGAAATATCGGCGCGCGGAATGCGTTCGATGTGAGCGGATCGAAGACCCTCGGGATTGGGGTGATGGGTTTGGATGCGCTGAAAGGCGCACTGGCAGTTCTGGTCTGCAAGTTCGCCATCGATCCCGACCCGAATGTGATGAGCTGCGCCGGACTTGCATCGATCCTCGGCCATAATTATTCTGTGTGGCTGCGCGGCAAAGGCGGACGCGGACTTGCGACGGCGGCTGGTGTTTTGCTTGTCCTCGGATGGTTCGTCGTTGCAATCTGGGGCATCGTGTGGGCGATTGTTAATGCAATCGGGAAAAACGTCCACGTTGCCAATGTTGCCGCGTTAGTACTGAGTCCGGTTGCCATTGCGCTTACACCGGCGGGATTCATCTCTTCAATCACTCCGGCATTTGCGCGGAACGAACATATAACAATTCTCGCGTCGCTAGTTTCCTTGATTTGCCTCGCACGGCATATTGAGCCGATGCGTGAATACCTGAAAACACGTTAACTATATATTTTCCCTATCCCCAATGGAAAAACTTACTTCGCCTGACATGAAAGAAATGGCGCGGCAGATCCGCCGCGACCTGATGAAAATGCTGATGATCTCGAAATCGGGGCACTCGGGCGGCACGCTTGGGCTCGCCGATATTTTCACGGCGCTCTATTTCAAAATCCTGAACTGCGATCCTTCGAGACCGACAATGCCGGAGCGCGATTATTTTTATCTTTCGGCGGGGCATCTTTGCCCGGTCTGGTATGCCGCGCTCGCGCGGCGGGGATATTTCCCGATACAAGAACTTTCAACGCTTCGCAAGATCAATACGCGTTTGCATGGGCATCCGGCCCCGGCGTACACGCATGGAGTTCCGGGTGTCGAAGTTGCTTCCGGCGCGCTCGGACAAGGGCTTTCGATTGCAGTAGGCTGCGCGCTCGGACTCCGGCTCGATAAGAAGCCGAACCGCGTCTATGTCCTCCACGGCGACGGCGAACTGGATGAGGGGCAGATCTGGGAAGCGATGATGACCGCGGGGCATCACAAAGTCGATAACCTTATCGCCATCGTTGACCGCAATTATTGCCAGATCGATAACCGCACCGACAAGGTGATGGAACTTGAACCGCTGGCGAAGAAATGGGAAGCGTTCAACTGGCACGTGCTGGAATGCAACGGCAACGATCTCGATGCGTTCATCGATACCGTGCACGAAGCGCAGACGCTGAAGGGCAAGCCGACGGTGATCATCGCGGAAACGTTCATGGGCAAAGGCGTTTCGTTCATGGAAGACGATTACAAGTGGCACGGCGTTCCCCCGAACGAAGAGCAAGGCAAGCAGGCGCTTTCGGAACTTGCGCCGACAAAGTTCGGGGATTTTATTGAGTTTGAGTGGGAGAAGCAGTTGGTGCCCGTCGCGGCAAAATAGCGAAAGCGGTAGACGTGAGACGGTAGACGTGAGACGAAAAAGCGTATAATTTGTCATCCTGAACGAAGTGAAGGATCTCCGACCTTTGCCTTTTCGACGACCGCCGAGATTCTTCGCTTCGCTCAGAATGACAATCTACTTATTTTTGCTCCTGCGCTGATGCGCAGGCTATCATAAAAGGAAAACACACATGCCAAAAATTCAATCGCGAGAATTAAAAGCCACGCGCCAGGGATTCGGCGAAATGCTGGTGGAACTGGGACAGGAAAATCCCAACGTCGTTGTGCTCGGCGGAGACGTCTCCGGCTCGGTCAAGACCGATCTGTTCATGAAAGCATTCCCCGACCGGTTCTTTTCCGTCGGCGTTGCCGAACAGGACATGATGGGCGTGGCGGCGGGCTTTGCCATCGCGGGGAAAATTCCGTTCGCTTCGGCGTACGGCGAATTCGCCGTGGGCAGGCCGTTCGATCAGATACGGCAATCGATTGCGTACAGCGAGTTGCCGGTGAAGATCTGCGCATCGCACTGCGGCATTACCGTGGGACCCGATGGGGCAACCCACCAATCGCTGGAAGACATCGCCATCATGCGCGTGCTCCCGCACATGACTGTCGCGACGCCATGCGATTATCTCGAAACGAAACGGATGATCAGGGCAACGATGACATGGAACCACCCGATTTATGTCCGGTTCTTCCGCGACAACACGCCGGTGTTCACCGATCCGAAGGCGCCATTCCAATTGGGCAAAGCCGATACGCTGATCGATGGAAGCGACGTCACGGTGATCGCATGCGGGCTGCAGGTATGGGAAGCGATCCTCGCCGAAGAACAATTGAGCGGCGAAGGCATCAAGGCGCGCATCATCAATATGCACACGATCAAGCCGCTCGATAAAGAGGCCGTGCTGAAGGCCGCCAGAGAAACCGGCGCGATCGTCACTGCGGAAGACCACCAGATCCACGGCGGATTGGGCGGCGCAGTTGCGGAAACGCTCGCGATGTCCCTCCCCACTCCGCAGGAATTTGTTGCGGTGAACGACACGTTCGGCGAATCGGGCAAAGGCGACGAGTTGATGAAGAAATACGGCATTGCGAAGGATGACATCGTCAAGGCAGTGCATAAGGTATTGAAAAGGAAATCGAAATAGGACTAACGGAAGCTCCAATCCGCCTTTGGCGGACCAACAAAACTACAAGTTCCAATTCCAGAAAGTTTAGAGAGACATCTACAATAAGCGACAACAAAATTCATGACTAGAAAAACAACAGCACTCTTGTTTGTCTTTTTGATCGCCCCGATGCTGGTCGGGTTTCTGATCGGCTACCGGGTCGCCGATGCTCACGGAACCGGCACATCCGGTCAAAACAATACCTCGCACACCCAAGCGGCGCTGTATCAATCGTCGCAATCATCGAACCAGACATCGGATCAGATTGCGAACCAGCGGCGGAATGCCATCACGGAAACGGTTGCGGGGGCAAGCCCTGCCGTCGTCGGCATCAACGTCACCGAAGTGCGCGAGTACCAATATCAGAATCCGTTCTCGCAATGGTTTGGCAACGATCCGTTCTACCGGCAATTTTTCGGCAACCAAACGGTGAAGCAGGAAGTGAAGAGTCTCGGCTCGGGCTTTATTATCTCCGCCGATGGATATGTGATCACGAACGATCACGTTGCGGGCAACGCCAAGACGATTACAATCACCACGACCGATCAAAAGCAATATTCCGCCGAGGTTGTGGGAACCGACCACGCATCGGATATTACATTGCTCAAAATTAAAGGCGCCAATCTCCCCTATCTCAAGCTGGGAAATTCCGACGACGTTATTATCGGCGAGTGGGCGATTGCACTCGGCAATCCGTTTGGACTGTTTGAGATCAGCGATAAGCCAACTGTTACGGTGGGTGTTGTTTCCGCTGTCGGGATGAATATCAAAGCGGAAGAAGGCCGCTACTACCGCGGGATGATCCAGACCGATGCGGCGATCAACTCCGGCAACAGCGGCGGTCCGCTGATGAATGCCATGGGCGAAGTGATCGGCGTGAACTCGGTGATCTTCACCCCAAACCAGGGGAGCGTGGGCGTAGGTTTTGCCATCCCGATCAATCGCGTAAAATCTGTCGTCACCGAACTCAAGAGCAAGGGCAAAATCGAGCGCGATTACTGGACCGGCATCGACGTGAACCAGGTTGATGCGCGGATGGCGCGATACTTTGGGCTGGATAAAGCGCAAGGCGTCATCATCAGCGATATTCAGCGCGGCAGCCCCGCCGAACGCGGCGGCTTTAAGGTCGGCGATATTATTTTGGAAGTCGATGGCGAGAAGATCACGAACGAAGAAGATATTTCATCGATCTTCAGTCAGGCAAAGGTTGGCGACGTAGTGCATCTAAAAATCTGGCGCGACAAACAGACCCAGACGCTGTCGCTAAAATTAGAAAAGCAGGAAAACCAATGATCACCCGCTATACACGGCCCGAGATGGGCGCGATCTGGTCGGAAGAAAATAAATTCCGCATCTGGCTCGAAATTGAAATACTTGCATCGGAAGCGCAGGCCGAACTCGGCGTCATTCCCAAAGACGCGATCCCCAGGATCCGCGAGAAGGCGAAATTCGATGTTGCGCGTATTAATGAGATCGAGCGCGAGGTCAACCACGACGTGATAGCCTTCCTGACGAATGTCGGCGAATATGTCGGGCCGGATTCGCGGTTCATCCATCTTGGCATGACCTCGTCCGACGTGCTCGATACAGCGATTGCCGTACAGTTGAAACAATCGGCCGAGTTACTGCTGAAAGACCTCCGCATTCTTGGGAAGGTGCTGGAACGCCGGGCAAAGGAATTCAAGCGCACGCCGATGGTCGGCAGAACGCACGGCATCCATGCGGAGCCGACGACGTTCGGCTTGAAACTCGCCATGTGGTTCGATGAAAACAAACGAAACATCGAACGCGTTGAACGAGCGCTCGCCACCGTTTCGGTCGGGCAAATTTCCGGCGCGGTCGGCACGTACGAGCATCTGGATCCATCGGTCGAACGGTACGTCTGCACGAAGCTGGGATTGAAACCGGCGCCGATATCGACACAGATCTTGCAGCGCGATCTGCACGCGGAGTTTATGACAACGCTCGCGATCGTGGGCGGTTCGCTGGAAAAATTCGCCACCGAGGTGCGCCATCTTCAAAAGACCGAAGTCCTCGAAGCGGAAGAATTCTTTTCCAAGGGACAAAAGGGCTCATCGGCGATGCCGCACAAGCGCAACCCGATTCTTTCGGAGCGCGTTGCGGGACTGGCGCGAGTGCTCCGCGGGAACGCGCTTGCCGCGATGGAAAATATGCCTCTCTGGCACGAGCGCGATATCAGCCACTCCTCTGCAGAGCGGGTCATCCTGCCCGACAGCTGCATCTTGCTGGATTATATGCTCGCGATGTTCACGAAAATCATCGATACGCTGCTGGTTTATCCGGAGAACATGCAGCGCAACCTTGATCTGACGCACGGGCTTATTTTTTCGCAATCGGTGCTGCTTGCGCTGACGAAAGCCGGGATGAAACGCGAAGACGCGTACGAAACGGTTCAGCGTACGGCAATGGAAGCATGGCGGACACGGACGAGTTTCCGCGATTTGCTGAAGACGGACGCAAAGGTTACCGCGGTTCTCAATAACAAAGCGCTCGATGAGTTATTCGATCCCCAGAAGAGCTTGAAGCATGTGGATTATATTTTCGAGCAAGTCGGTATTCACTAGTCATTGCGAGGAGCAAGGCGTTCTTAGCCTGTCCTGAGCGAAGCGAAGGAAAGCAATCTCGGTAGGAATAGCAGGCTTACAGTGGAATTGCACACTGACACCGGGATTGCTTCGCTTCGCTCGCAATGACTAGCCCCTCGCGCAATCCTTTTTAATCACAACAACATTACTATGAAAAATTTTCAAAACTACATTAACGGCAAATGGATGGATAGCCCCTCGGGCAAGACGCACGAGAACCGCAATCCCGCAAACTGGGACGACTTGATCGGCCTCTTCCCGCTGTCGGATAAATCCGATGTGGACCGCGCGGTAGCGGCGGCGAAGGAAGCGTTCGAAACGTGGCGCTTAGTCCCCGCACCCCACCGCGGCGAAATCATCCGCAAAGCGGGAGACCTCATGACCGCGCGCAAAGAAGAGATTGCGAAAGAGATGACGCGCGAGATGGGCAAAGTGTTGGAAGAAACTCGCGGCGATGTGCAGGAAGGCATCGACACGGCGTACTACGCTGCCGGCGAAGGCCGGAGGATGTTCGGCGTGACGGCGCCATCGGAGCTGGCGAATAAGTTTAACATGGCGGTCCGCGTCCCCGTCGGCGTGTGCGGCATGATTACCCCGTGGAATTTCCCGATGGCGATCCCGACGTGGAAAATTTTTCCGGCGCTTGTTGCGGGCAACACGGTTGTCTTTAAGCCGGCGGAAGATACGCCAAAGACGGCGACGACGCTGGTAGAAATTTTGGCAGAAGCGGGAGTTCCCCACGGCGTTCTCAATCTCGTCCATGGCAGCGGAACGGAAGTCGGCGCGCGGATCGTGGATCATCCCGATGTGAACTTGATTTCGTTCACGGGTTCGACGGAAGTCGGCCTGAAAATTGCCGAGATCTGCGGGCGCATGGGCAAACGGTTATCGCTTGAAATGGGCGGCAAGAACGCGCAGATCGTTATGGACGACGCCAATTTGGACCTCGCGCTTGAAGGCGTTCTCTGGGGCGCGTTCGGCACAACCGGCCAGCGCTGCACCGCTACTTCGCGGTTGATCGTTCATGCCGCTGTCTATGATAAATTTCTATCGATGCTGACGAAAAAGGTTATGACACTTCGGG
>DATGFY010000217.1:0-5887 GCA_035308785.1 Bacteroidota bacterium
ATGCGTATTCGAAAACCAACTCTTTTCTTAAATTAACCCGATGCGTCGTGCCGCCGTATCAGTCCCTTCCAATATCACAGAAGGTTCTTCACGACAAGGCATCAAAGATTCTCTTCAGTTTTATGTCATAGCTCGACCTTCATTGAGCGAGCTGGATACGCAACTCGAAATCTGTAAAGAATTGGGTTTGTTATCCTGTGATAATCTACGCCCTGTATCCAAATCCATGGAGGCTGTGGACGCCCTTTTAAGCGGACTCATAAGTTATCACAGAACTAAAAAATAGCTTTTTCGTCTCACCTCTCACGTCTCACTTCTCACGCTTTTATCCAATGTACCGTTTAACATCAGACTACACTCCCAACGGCGATCAGCCCGAGGCGATCAAGCAGCTTGTTGAGGGGTTGCGGCGAGACGACAGGTACCAAACACTGCTTGGAGTGACCGGGAGCGGAAAAACATTTACGATTTCGAATGTGATCCAGGAGATCGGGAAACCGACGCTGATCATGTCGCATAATAAAACGCTGACGGCGCAGTTGTACGGCGAGTTCAAGCAATTTTTTCCGCGCGATAGAGTGGAATTCTTCATCAGCTATTACGACTACTACCAGCCTGAAGCGTACATTCCCCGATCCGATACCTACATTGCCAAAGACGCCTCAGTGAACGATGAAATCGACCGGCTGCGGCTGCGGGCAACGAGCGCGCTGTTGAGCGGAGGCAGCAATGTCATCGTCGTCGCTTCCGTAAGCTGCATTTACGGCATCGGCGCGCCGGATGAATGGATGCAGCAAATGGTATCGGTCCATAAGGGACAGCGCATCGAGCGCAACAAACTGCTGCGGAAACTGCTCGACATTTTGTATGTCCGCAACGATTTCGATTTCAACCGCGGTACATTCCGCGTGCGCGGCGACGTGATCGAAATCATCCCTGCTTACGAAAATGAACGGGCGCTGCGCATTGAATTATTCGGCGATGAGATCGAGCGCATCTCGATCATCCATCACGTCTCCGGAAATGTCATCGGCGAGGTCGAATCCGAAATTATTTACCCCGCCAAACATTTCGTCACCTCGGCGCCAACGATTGAAAAGGCGCTCGTGAGTATCGAGAAAGAGCTTGATGAGCGGCTGCTCCAGCTTCGGACGATGGGCAAACTCCTAGAGGCGCAACGGCTGGAACAACGGACGCGGTTCGATATGGAAATGATGCGCGAGGTGGGCTACTGCGCCGGGATCGAGAATTACTCTCGCCATATCGCCGGACGCGAGCCGGGGTCGCGGCCCTCTTGCCTGTTGGATTATTTTCCGAAAGATTTCCTCGTCGTCATCGATGAATCGCATGTCACTGTCCCGCAGATCGGAGGAATGTGGCACGGCGACCGATCAAGGAAATCAACCTTAGTAGAGCACGGCTTCCGCCTCCCCTCTGCTCTCGATAACCGGCCCCTGACATTCGAGGAGTGGGAAGAGATGGCAAAGTCGGTGATTTTTGTCAGCGCGACGCCGGGACCGTACGAACTCAACAAGAGCAAGGGCGTCGTGGTGGAGCAGATCATCCGCCCAACCGGTCTAGTCGATCCCCCGGTTGAAATCCGGCCAGTGAAGAACCAGATCGACGATTTGATTGCCGAGATTCGCGCGCGCGCCTTGAAGAACGAACGTTCGCTTGTGACAACATTGACGAAACGAATGTCGGAAGACTTGACCAAGTATCTGAGCGACATCGGAATCCGCGTGCGGTACATTCATTCGGAGATAGATGCGCTGGAACGCGTGGAGATATTACGCGATCTACGGCTTGGGAATTTCGACGTGCTCGTGGGCGTGAACCTGCTCCGCGAAGGATTGGATTTGCCCGAGGTTTCACTTGTAGCAATTCTCGATGCGGACAAGGAAGGGTTCCTTCGGTCGGAGAGATCGTTGATTCAAACGGCCGGACGGACAGCGCGGAACGCTTCGGGCAGGGTTATTCTCTATGCCGATACCGTTACCGGTTCAATGGAACGCATGATGGAAGAAACAGGCCGGCGGCGCGAAAAACAGTTGGATTATAACCGCGAGAATAATATCACGCCCGAGACGATTTACAAAACGACCGAAGAAATCATGGCGTCAACCTCGATCGCCGATGTGAAGATGTCGCGCGATGCGCGCAGAGAAGCGGCAGCAGCTCCGAAAGTCGCCGAAGCAATTCTCCGCTACCTCACGCCCGATCAACTGAAAGATATGATCGAGGGATTGAAGATCGAGATGAAGAATGCCGCGCGCGATCTGGATTTTGAACGGGCCGCGCAATTGCGCGATGAGATTTTGTTGATGGAGAAAGAAAATCAAAAACACTAACCCCCTCTAGTCCCTCCTCCCGCCAAGAAGACGGCGGGCAAGTAACAACAGGAGGGGAAATAACTCCCGGCCCGGCACACTTCCAATGAATCTTTTCCAACAAATCGGTACACCCCTCCTCGATCTCCTTTGCCCTCCCGTGTGTTTTCTGTGCGATGGCGAGGTTCGTTCGGGTGAAGAGAAGATATGCGAGAAGTGTTGGAATGGTTTTCGAACCATTGATTCGAGTCATCCGGTCTGGAACGAACTCGGAAGAAAGTTAGAAGATGGCGGCGCGGTTGATGGTTTTACATCTTGTTATCTTTTTGAAACGAATGGCTCGTTCCAAAATGCGATCCACCTGCTAAAGTATCAAGGGATAAAAACTATTGGCAAGCAGGTTGGCAGAGAAATTGGCAAACGGATCGCCGCAGATGAAAATCTGCGCGGAGCGGATTACGTGGTTGCGGTGCCGCTGCACAAATCTAAAGAGCGGGACCGGGGGTACAATCAGGCCGAGTTTCTTTGCAGAGGGATACATGAGGAAACGGGGATATCCATCCTTTCCGGTACGCTTCACCGGACGCGCTTTACAGAATCTCAAACGAAACTTAATCTTGAAGAGCGGCGGTTAAATGTGGCCGGCGCCTTTTCCGTCCGAAGCGGCTCCGAGAGCACAATTAATGATAAATCGTTTATCCTCGTGGATGATGTGATGACAACGGGTTCGACACTAACGGCGTGCGCACGAGTGCTGAAATCGCATGGGGCGCGTAGAGTATTTGCGGCTTCGGCGGCGTTGGCGGAGTAAATCGGGGATTGAAAGAGATGAAAGGAGAAAGACGAGAAAAGCAGTATTAAATATTTCAATTTTCTCTCAAAATAGAATTTTAGTATCTTATTGCATGCCTCGAATATGCGAGTTTTTCGGAATTATTATTACCATGTATTACAATGACCATTCACCGCCCCATTTTCACGCTCGATACTCGGGAAATGAAGCAACAATTCTTATTGAGACATTAGAGGTTTATGAAGGTTCCTTGCCTCGTCGTGCGCTTGCTCTCGTCGGCGAGTGGGCTGAGCAACACCGCAAGGAATTGTTGATAGATTGGGATCTTGCTCGTAAAGGCAAGAAATTAAAAACTATCAGACCCCTGGATTAACAATGATACGCATTAAATCAGTCGAACCACTTGAGAACTTCCGTATACGTCTTGTTCTCACGAACGGCAAACAAAAGACGATCGATCTTGCCCCATTCTTGCAAGGGCCAATCTTCAAACCGCTTCGGCAGTCAAGGAGCCTCTTTCAGACTATCCATGTTGATGAGGAACTTGGCACTATCGTTTGGGATAACGGCGCAGATATCGATCCGGACGTCTTAATAAGCGACAGAATCCCTGCGTGGATGGAGGAGTACAACGATGAAGTTCATTCTTCGTCGTCCCACCACCCAATCCTGAAAGAACCAAAGGGGCCGTATTCGGCGAAGCGAAGGAGAACAAAGTCCTGATACATTTTAAATAGTCGAAGGCATTTTCATCCTTCAATTCACCCATCCGTTTCATTTGTTTTTCCCCTCCAATCTTGGTAAATTTTACTGCACTTCTAAGAGAAAACTCTCGAAAACGCACATTTCTTTCACTATTTCAGACAATGGAGCAACATCATGTCAATTAAAGTAGGCATTAATGGGTTCGGACGAATCGGCCGGAACGTGTTCCGCGCATGGGCGCATTCACCCGAACTGGACATCGTCGCCGTCAACGATATTACCGACGCAAAGACGCTCGGCTATTTGCTGAAACACGATTCGGTGATCGGCAACTACCACGGAACGGTCGAAGTAAAAGAGAACACGATCTTCGTCGATGGCAAACCGTTGAAAGTTCTTTCGGAAAAAGATCCGGCGGGACTCAAGTGGGGCGAAATGGGCATCGATATTGTTATTGAATCGACAGGCCTGAAACGATTCACCGACGATGGGGACGCGCAAATCCATTTGAAGAACGGCGCCAAGAAAGTCATCATCAGCGCGCCGGCCAAGCAGCCAGATGTAACGATCGCCATGGGTGTTAACGATAGTCTTTACGATTCTGCAAAGCACAATATTATTTCAAACGCCTCATGCACCACCAACTGCCTCGCCCCCGTTGCCAAGGTATTGCTCGATAACTTCGGCATCAAAAAGGGGTTCATGACGACGGTACATTCATATACGAACGATCAGAAACTGCTCGATCTTCCACATTCCGATCTTCGCCGCGCGCGCGCTGCAGCGTTGAATATGATCCCGACCTCTACCGGGGCTGCAAAAGCAATCGGCCTGGTAATTCCCGAACTGAAGGGAAAGATGGATGGCGTCGCGATTCGCGTTCCCACGCCGAACGTCTCCCTCATCGATCTCGTGGTCGAGACAGAAAAACCCGCCACCAGGGATGCCGTCAATGCGGCGTTCAAAGCCGCGGCAAGCGGGCCGATGGCGCATATCCTTGAGTATTCGGATGAACCGATCGTCTCGAGCGACCTGAAGGGTAATCCGCATTCCGCCATTTTCGATTCGCCGTTAACCTTTGCGACAGATAACTTGGTGAAGGTATTCGCATGGTATGATAACGAATGGGGCTACTCGTGCCGCGTTATCGATTTGGCGAAGAAGCTCGCTGCAAAGCTGTAACAGCGTAAGAACGTAAGAAGTTAGAAGGTTAGAGAGAGCGTTTTGCAAACCCTTGCAGCGCTCTCTCACTTTCTTACCTCTAACCCTCTAACGCTTTCAGAGAAAGAAGATGAATAAACTTACCATAGATGACGTCACGCTAAAAGGCAAACGCTCGCTGGTGCGCGTAGATTTCAACGTACCGATGGAGCGGGGAGCCATTACGGACGATACACGGATAGTGGAATCGCTGCCGACGATTCGGAAGATTCTCTCCGAAGGCGGACGCGCAATCCTCATGAGCCACCTCGGCAGGCCAAAAGGCAAACGCAATATGGAATTCACGCTTGCCCCCGTTGCCAAGAAACTTTCCGAACTCTTGAAAATTGATGTTACCTGCGCGCCCGATTGCATCGGGAGCGAGACGGCAGAAATGGCAGAACAATTGCACGATGGCGAATGCCTTCTGTTGGAGAACCTCCGCTTTCATCCTGAAGAAGAAGAGAACGACGAGAATTTTTCGAAGGAGCTTGCATCTCTGGGAGATCTCTATGTCAACGACGCGTTTGGCAGCGCCCACAGGGCGCATGCGTCAACCGAAGGAGTGACGCATTTTCTCCACCCCGCCGTGGCGGGATACCTGATGGCGAAGGAGATCGATTTTCTCGGCCGGGCGCTTCACGATCCGGCGCGCCCGTACGTTGCCATTTTAGGCGGCGCGAAGATCTCCGGCAAGATCGACGTCATCCAGAGCCTGATGAACATTGTCGATACGTTGATCATCGGCGGCGGGATGATGTTCACCTTTTACAAGGGGCGCGGATTAGAGATCGGCAACTCGCTGCTCGAGGCGGATAAAGTCGAATTGGCGCAACAGATTCTTGAAACGGCCGCAGAG
>DATGFY010000218.1:0-2019 GCA_035308785.1 Bacteroidota bacterium
ATCGGGATTCTATGTGCAACGAATAAACGTGCTGAAGCATGAAAAAGATGTACAGCAGGAATTCTCGCGGCAGCTTATTGCCAACGTCGAATCCGAGCGAAAACGCATTGCGGGCGAAATCCACGATAGTCTCGGCCAAAACTTGCTAGTCGTCAAGAATATCCTCGAAACGGGCGCCGAGCCGCTGCCGCGCGAGAATCAAACCAAAAAAGCGCTCACCCGTGCGCTGGAAATGATCGGCCAGACGGTACAAGAAGCGCGCACGCTTTCGCATACGCTCCATCCGTTGATCCTCGAAGAGCTTGGGCTGACCAAAGCGCTCCAGCTTCTTGTCCGCAAATCCGCCGAGTCGTTCGGATTCGAGTGCATTCCGGTAATCGAAGACGTCGATGGCGCATTTTCGGCAGAAGCCGAAGTGCATCTCTTCCGCATTGTTCAAGAATGTTTAAACAATATCGTGAAGCACGCACATGCGACGAAAGTTACGATATATGTGCGGCGGCTTTCCCGCACACTGGAAATCGTCATCGAAGATAACGGCGCAGGGTTCGACGTGGGCAAACAAGAAAGCACGAGCGAAAAAATCGGCGGTTTCGGCCGGAAGAACATGAAAGAACGCGCACGCCTACTCCACGCCGATATTACCGTCACCTCTTCGCCGGGCAAGGGAACTGTTGTACGCGTCCGCTGCCCGATTCCTGAAATCGATCATACATCAATCACCATTTAGCAATCGCCCAACCATGAAAATCCTAATCGTAGAAGACAACGCCGCGATGGCAGATAATATTGCAAAATCGGTCGCCACGCCGGAAGACGAGGTTTTTCGTTGCACCACAAGCGCCCTTGTTTTGCACATGTACGAAGAACACAAACCCAACGTGGTGTTAATGGATATCCGCATCAAGCCGCTCAACGGAGTGAAGACAACCAAGATGTTAAAAGATCTTCATCCCGAGGTCAAAGTCGTCATGCTCACCACGCATAACGAACCTGAATACCGCGAAGGCGCTCGGCAGGCAGGCGCCGTGGGTTACATTTTGAAAGACAATCTTTCATCCCTGAGGAATTTTGTGGAAGTGATGCTAGGGGTGAAGAAGGAGTAATCAAAATCGCTTTAACTCTTCATTCAAATTCCGCAGCCTCTTCTCGGTCGTAGAATCCGCCGAGGCCGCGGAAAGCGCCTGACGGACCGCCTCTTTTGCATCGGCGAATCTCCCATATTTTGCGTACGTCTCTGCCACTGATTCGAGAACAGCGCCGTTTATCTCGAATGCCTTCCGCAGTGTGGCAAGCGTTTGCAAGGCGCCCGCGGTATCCCCTCGCGCGTTCGATAGCATCGCGTACCGTTCGATCGATTGCGGCACCAGGTCGGGGACTCCGCTTGTAATCGCATTGCCAATAAGCTGCGACAACGCCGAATATTCTTCGGCCGTCCTCCTCATCCGATAATCGATATATCCCAAGTTAAACATCGCTACCGGACCGTTTTCGTATGCGATCTCGGTGTTGATATCGCTAACTGCCTTGACTGTATCGCCTGCGCCGAATGCGCACAACGCCCGGATGAGATGCGCTTTCGGATAGTAGGGGTACTGTTCAATCAATGCGTTTGCAGTCCGCAATCCGCTTGCATATTCTTTGCTCTGCATATAATCAACGGAACAATAGAACATCGAGGGCGCATCTATGGGTGAGCGCCGCAATGCATCTTCGAATTTCGCAGCAGCACGGATCGCGTCTCCCGCAAGATGAAGCCGGAATCCTTCGAAATATGTCTTATCGACTTCATACCGATTAAAGCAAAACGGAATGTACCAGATAAGAAAAACCCCGTATGCGATCACCGGCGCAAATCGCAGCGCGCGCAATCTGCTGTGAGCTGCGATCTCGATCGTCCGCGTTCTTGCGTTCGCCAGGCCCAGCGATGCGCCGAGAAGAACCCAAAAGAATACGGCAACCGGGATGGTACGGAGATTCAAGCTGCCGAGATCGTCGATCAGCACTGCTGCAATTCCG
>DATGFY010000219.1:0-4830 GCA_035308785.1 Bacteroidota bacterium
CATTTGCGGCGGCGACGCACTTTTGATCGTGGTCTTGCCCACCTTCGCCGTAATTGACCATCGGGCATTTATCGATTGTTGCGGTGCGGGCAGCCTCGATCTTCTTCATCATATCGTCTCGTTGTTGCGCGATATCGTCGAAGCACGCCTTTTCGCTATCCGCAATCGACGTGATGGTTTTTCTATCTTCCTGCTGAAATTGCATGGAGCCCATCATCTCCTGTTGGTTCATGGTTTGCATGGAATTCACCATCTCCATTGCCTTCGAAGGATCGTTCGCCATGCCGCTTGTCCGGTCTTGCGCTTCTTTCATGCCCGCGGATTCGATTGCATCGAGCGATGGCTGTGTCGCGGTATCAGTATCTTTAGGACAGCGCTTCACCGCATCATCGACCGTTTTCGGAGGCGGGGGAATGTTCTTCAAATAATCGAGAGCGGTCTTCTTCTGTGAAAACGCGAGCAAAACAGGAAGAATTGTGAGGATGACAAATAGTACACCGCTCCACAACCGGATATTCATCTGTGTTCCTTTCGATGGATAGATGGATTTAATTGCCGGATGATTCGTTTAATGTACATTTCAGGAGAGAGAGAATCAAGATTGGGGCCGCGATGTCCGACCCCTACGGGGTCGGAGCTACGAGTCGGTTCACGTTCTATAAATGTTTGACCCCTTCGGGGTCGGGGCTACCCCTGGTTTAAGTTCTACAAACATTCGACTCCCTCGTGGTCGAGGACCGCCCTTTGGGACTATTTCTATAAAGATTTGCCTCCTGTGGGGCCGTTCTAGCGCGGCTATTATGAGTCGTAGAGAGGATGCCGAAGGCATCCAACATTTATAGAAGAAGGAGCAAGAAATCATTCTCGACCCCGAAGGGGTCGTACCGAACGTCTTTATACTCTCGCTCCTACCCTGCGCGTGGGACGCGGAGCGTCCCACGGAATATTCCCACGCAGAGTATGGGAACAAAGAGTGGGGACATCGGTCCTCCTCAGGCGGATTCCGACCCAACGCATCTATTCGTTCCTTGTAAATCGCCCCAATAAACCGTATATTTTAACTCATAAAATCACAATAATAACGGGTAGATGGCGGAATTGGCATACGCGCCAGACTTAGGATCTGGTGGGCTTAAACCCGTGGGGGTTCAAGTCCCCCTCTACCCACTGCCGTCCCGGTCCTCATCCACACTGCTACTCTAAGACCTATTCCCCAGTTCGATACGCGGGACACACCTAAATATAGGTGACAGGTGTTAGGAGCCAGGGAAAAGAGTCGAAAATCGCCGGACGTATCAAGGGCATCCAAGCAAACATTCAATTACTTATTTAGAAAAGATCTCTCAATTGGAAATAGCAATTAAAGATATAACCGCAGTTGAAAAAGAACTCACTGTCCAGATACCGATGGGCGAGTTGGAACCGAAATTCGAGAAGGCGTACCGCGAGTACCAATCGCAGGTGGAGCTGCGAGGATTCCGCAAGGGCAAAGCGCCGCTCGGGATGGTGAAAAAAGTGTTCGGCGAAGCGATCGAATACCAATCGATCGAAAATATTGCGCAGGATGTGTTCCGCACCACGCTGGAAGAACGCGCCGTACGGCCGATCGGCCAGCCGCTGCTCCGCGATATCGATTACAAGCGCGGCGAAGCGCTGACGTTCAAAGTCGCGTATGAAATCATGCCGGAAATTCCGCTGCGCGATTACAAAGGCATTGCCGCCGACCGGCTCGTTCACACCGTGACCGACGAAGAAGTCGATACGCGGATCGAACGGCTATTGCGCCGCCACAGCACGCTAGCGGAAGCGGAGAGTGTCGCCGATAAACATCATGTCATCCATGCCGATTTTCAGCAGCTCGATGAAGCCGGTTCGCCGATCATCGGTGAAAAGCTTGCCGATGTGACGATCGATCTCACCTCGACCGAGTATCCTCCCGAAATGCGCGATCCCTTTGTCGGCGCAAAGCTCGGCGAAACCAAACGCATCACGACGCACGTCCACGATAACGACGGCAAACCGATCGAGCGCCGGTTCGACGCCACTGTGGTGAAGATCGAGCGCATCGTTCCGCCGGAAATGACGCCGGAACTGATCAAATCGCTCAGCGATAAAAAGGCATCGACCGAAGCCGAGTTGCGCTCATACATCCGCGGACAGCTGGAGTCTTCGTGGAAGCAATACGCAGAAGACCACACCATCAACCAAATCATGGATGAGATCGTCCGGCGGAATGAATTTGAAGTGCCGGAATCGTTTATCCATATGATCCAGGATGAGGACCTTGAGGCGCTACGCGCGAAGCAGCCGAACAAGCGCTTCCCCGCATCATTCAACGAAGAAGAGTACCGGAAAGAAACCCGCGCCCGAACCATCTGGCAGGCGAAATGGTCGCTCCTCCGCGAGCGGATATTGGAAACAGATAAGATTGTTGCATCGGATGACGACCTTGCCAAACGCGCCGAAGAGAGCGCTGTGGCAGTCGGGATGACGAAAGAAAAATTGCTTGAGTTCTACAAGACATCCGACGTCGTGAAGAACGATATCGTGCATCGGAAATTGATCGATTTCCTCTTTTCGAATTCTACAATCACCGACAAAAAGGAGGAAGATGAGCATGAGAGCAAGCTGGTGAAGCCGAAGGAACCGGAATTGTTAGTGAAGGGTTAGTCCTCATTTTGGGTAGGGGCACGTCGCGACGTGCTCCTACAATATCCTCGGGTTCCATCCGTCAACAAGTTTGGCACTAGAAGTTTTTATTACATTCAATTATTCAAGACAAAAAACCCATGAAATCAGAAATCTATAATCAGCTTGTCCCGATGGTGGTCGAACAGACCAGCCGCGGCGAGCGCGCATACGATATTTTTTCACGGCTCCTGAAGGAGCGGATCGTATTCCTCGGCACCGAGATCCACGATGAAATGGCGGGGCTCATCATTGCCCAGATGCTGTTTTTGGAATCGGAAGACCCGGATAAGGACATCCACCTCTATATAAACAGCCCGGGCGGCAGCGTCTATTCCGCGCTGGCGATTTACGATACCATGCAGTATATCCGTCCCGACGTCTCCACAATCTGTATCGGGATGGCGGCAAGCGCGGCCGCGTTTCTGCTCGCCGGCGGAGCGAAAGGGAAGCGCACGACGCTCCCGAACTCGCGCATCATGATCCACCAGCCGTGGGGCGGAGCGCAAGGCACGGCAAGCGATATCAGCATCCAGGCCGAAGAAATTCTCAAGATGAAAAAGCGGATCACCGAGATTCTTGCCAATCACACCGGCAAGCCGTTCGATCAGATTGCACGGGATACCGACCGCGATTATTATCTTTCCTCCGAAGAAGCCAAGACGTACGGCCTCGTCGATACGATCTTAATCAAGAAACCCCGAACGGTCGATAAGAAGCCGTAAGATCATGCCGCAAAAACCTCGTCACGAAGAGCCGATCCGCTGCTCGTTCTGCGGACGCGCGGCGGAAGAAGTGCACAGCATCATCGCGGGACCGAACGTCTATATTTGCGATGGCTGCATCAACAGTTCGGTCGATATCCTCCGCACGAACATGGCGGCGATCGCCGCCCCGCGTCCTCCCGGCCGACCCGGACTGACACCGGTTGGGATCAAGAAAGCACTCGATGAATATGTGATCGGCCAGGAGCACGCCAAGAAAACGCTTGCGGTCGCGGTCTATAACCATTACAAGCGCATCGATCCCAAACAGCAGGCGCGCGTGATTGACGACGTTGAAATCGAGAAGAGCAATATCCTTCTCGCCGGACCGACGGGCACGGGAAAAACATTGCTTGCCCAAACGCTTGCGCGAATCCTGGATGTGCCGTTCGCCATCGCTGATGCAACAACGCTTACTGAGGCAGGGTACGTGGGGGACGATGTGGAAACCGTTCTTGTGCATCTTCTGCAAAACGCAGACTACAATGTGGAAAAGGCCGAGCGCGGGATTGTGTATATCGATGAGGTCGATAAGATTGCACGGAAAAGCGAAAGCGCATCGATCACGCGCGATGTTTCCGGCGAAGGCGTGCAGCAGGCGCTGTTGAAGATTCTCGAAGGCACGGTTGCCAATGTGCCGCCGCAAGGCGGGCGCAAGCATCCGCACCAGGAATTCACCCCGGTCGATACCACCAACATTCTCTTCATTTGCGGCGGCGCGTTTGTCGGTTTGGAGAAGATCATCGGACGGCGCATTGGCAAGAAGTCGTTGGGCTTCAAGGTCGGAACCGAGGAAGGCGAACCGGAAGAGACGCCGGCGGCGAGCCGCAAGCGGAATTTCGAGCTGTTGAGTGACATCCAACCGGAAGACCTGATCCGTTTTGGCTTGATTCCGGAATTTGTGGGACGCCTGCCCGTAGTGGGAGTGTTGGAAGATCTTGACGAGTTCGCTTTGATCGAAATTCTCACGCGTCCCAAGAACGCGATCATCAAGCAATACCAGCGCCTTTTTGAGTTCGAGAATGTCCGGCTCAAGTTCAGCGATGAGGCGTTGAAGGCTATCTCGCGGCAGGCCATGGCGCGGAAGGTCGGCGCCCGCGGTTTGCGCATGATTCTGGAAGAGTTAATGCTCGATCTGATGTACCATTTGCCGAGCCAGAAGAAGGTCAAGGAGTTCGAGGTAACCCGGGAAATGGTGGAGAAACGCAGCGTTACCCTCGCAATGATGGAGAAGGCGGGGTAAACTGTAGCGCCGGTGGGCCAGGATTGGCGCCCTTTGCGGTTAGAGCCGGTTGTTTAAGAAGAAAAGACTCTTAACCGCAGAGAACGCAAAGGGCGCAAAGAGGTTGGAGCAAATCGTAGTCGGGAGAAATAGTGA
>DATGFY010000220.1:0-4155 GCA_035308785.1 Bacteroidota bacterium
ACTACAGCTACCAGGCCGATACCGAGATTGAACGTCCGCCGCATATCCTCATCTGGCACATTGCCTAATTTTTGAATCAAACTGAATAATGGCGGCACGCTCCAACTCGCCCAATCGACTTTCAGCGAAAGTTTCTTGGGAATCACCCGTACCGAATTGCCGATAATGCCACCGCCCGTGATGTGGGCGAAAGCATGAACAGCCGGAAACGCTGCCATCGCACGGATGGCATTTAGGTACGAACGATGAACGGCAAGCAGCGCTTCACCGAGCCGCATACCGAGTTCATCGATAAAATCGTCGTATTCGAAGCGGTCGAACAATATCCGACGGGCAAGCGAATAGCCGTTCGTGTGAAGGCCTGTGGATGGCAACCCGATGAGCAGATCACCTGGGCGGACTTTTTTGCCATCGAAAATCCTGTTCCGCTCAACGACGCCGACGATCGTTCCTGCGATATCGTATTCACCCTCGCGGTAAAATCCAGGCATCTCAGCCGTCTCTCCGCCGATGAGTGAGCAGCCGTTTTCCTTGCATGCCTTGACCATACCGGATATGATCGAATCGGCTACGCCCAACTCAAGTTTGCCGAGGGCCAGATAATCGAGAAAAAAGAGCGGTTTGGCACCACAAACGGCAATATCGTTAACGCAGTGGTTTACAATATCCTGACCGATCGTGTCGTGCTTGTTCATCAAGAATGCGATCTTGAGCTTGGTGCCGACTCCATCGGTGCTTGAAACAAGCACGGGGGCCTTGAGACCTTTAAACGAGGCATCGTAGAACGCGCCGAAACCGCCGATATCAGTAAGCACGGATTTGGAAAAGGTCGATCGGACCTGATCCTTGATGCCGACGACGAACGCGTCACCGCGTTTGACATCGACTCCGGCCTCTTTATATGTAATCGCTCGTTCCAAGGCTACACAAGTGTATAATATACAGAAGATTTGAAGTGAAAATCAAGAGGACGCAAATTATTTGACGATAACGCGAAATATGGCTATATTTAACGACCACCATTAATGAAAACGCTTAAACTACATAATAACAACGAAAGAATACCGATCGGCAAGATCATCTGCATCGGGAGAAATTACGTTGAACACGCCAAGGAGCTGAAATCCGAAGTTCCTAAAGCGCCGATTCTCTTTTTAAAGCCATCCAGTGCCGTCATTTTCGATGGCGAACCAATTCTCAAGCCAAGAATCTCAAACGACCTCCAGCATGAGGTAGAACTGGTGGTTGCAATCGCGGACACATGCAAAAATGTTACTGAAAGCGATGCTCTGAACCATGTGCTGGGTTATGGTGTTGGATTGGATATGACCCTGAGAGACATTCAAAATTCGTTGAAGGATAAAGGCCTGCCCTGGTTTATTTCTAAAGGGTTTGATACTTCAGCCCCACTTTCAGAGTTTGTACCGGCAGCGAAAATCACTGATCCGAGAAATCTCGAAATTCGGTGTGCAGTCAATGGCACACTTCGGCAACAAACCAAAGTAAGCGATATGATATTTCCGGTCGAAAAATTGATCTCCTATATCACTACTTTGAACACATTGGAGCGCGGCGATCTGATTTACACCGGAACACCCCATGGGGTGGCGAAAGTTGTCCCCGGTGACACGATCACTGCGGAACTTGTTGGCTACACCAATATCTCACACGAAATACGAGACGCGGTGTAGATGAGAGTTTTTTACCGCGCTGCTTTAGCGCTCATTGTGCTTGTCGCCCTTTCTGCCTGTCTTTTAGTGGCTGGTCCGAGAGTATCGGGCTCCTCAGCTTCGTTCGATACAATTAAGGCTGAGCTGAACTCGTACATCTGGCCTACCGATGCGAGCACTCGGATCACCTCTACCTTTGCCGAATACCGCTCGACGCATTTTCACGGCGGGATCGATATCAGCACGAACGGCCATACGGGTTACAAGGTCTTTGCCGTGCGAGAAGGTTATGTGTGCCGAATAAATATCGAGCCCAACGGATATGGCAAAATAATTTACGTTCGCCATCCCGATGGATACGTTTCGTGCTACGCCCATCTCAAATCGTTTTCCGAATCGATCGAGAAAGTTTCCCGTGCGGAGCAATACCGCAAGGGCACTTATGCAATTGACCTTACGCTCGATTCTAACCAAGTTCCTGTCCAGAAGGGAGAAACAATCGCATATAGCGGCGATACGGGCTTCGGTCCCGCTCATCTTCATTTTGAACTGCGGGATGAAAATCTTAACCCGGTTAATCCGCTTCTGATTCCAACATATCATGTGTACGACGTTCGGCCTCCCTATATTCGCCGATTCATGATAGCCCCGCTGGCATTTGGATCGACAGTGGATAACTCAGCGGTACCCAAGTATTACTCCCGGTTTCCGGGTACACGCACCAAACGCCGCATTCCACAACCGATTCGCATACATGGCGAGATCGGGTTTGCAATCGATGCAATAGATTTTGGCGAGTATAATGCAATCCATACAGGCATTCACCGGATAGAGTTTTTCTTCGATGACTCACTCGTCTATGCAATGCACCTCGACCACATGCCCATCGACCAGACAAAGCAGATCGATCTCCATTACGATCTTCCTTCGGTGATGGCCGGGCGTGGCGATTTTCAAAAGCTATACATTGATGAAGGTAACGTCCTCCCCTTTTACGATCACCGGCCGCAAGGTTCGGGTGTCATCATCACAACTCACATGAACGATGGCGAACATCCCTTCCGCGTCATTTGCTATGACTTCAATGAGAATGCGTCGGAACTTGATGGCTCAGTCGTTATTATCCATCGTCCGATCATGCAAATTGCGGATGTGAGCGACCAATCGATCGGTCTCAAGGGCAATCTGCTTGCCTCGATCTCGAAATGCACCGTGCTCGGCAAGCGGCTTTCCGATACGCAATGGTCGCAGCACACATTGGATAGTGATCGTTTCGAGGTATCGAACGATGAAATCGAACTGCCCGTCAACAGCCATCCGTACGATGTGTTAAAGGTGATAGCCGAAACGCGCAACGGCGTGCAAACGATGCCAATGTATTATTTTAAGAAGAAGCCGCACGGTTCGGCACAATCCGCTCAACTTGTGGTAGAGCCGATGCTGAATTACGCTAAGGTCTCCTTGACGTGCAAAGGGATGTTCACCGGCACGCCTGTAGTGAAGATCAAAGAAGGCGTGCTTGAACGGACAATCGAGCTCGAGCCGGTGGATGTCAATAGTTACGTTGGGGCATTCAACCCGCTTGATACCTATGAAGGCGAACGCGAAGTAATCGCGGACGTCGAAGTTAACGGTACACAGGATGAGCTTTCGAAAGCTTTCCAGTTGTACGAAATTCCGGCAAATAAATCGGGCTCGTTTATATTTGGCAATGGCGAGCTGACCATCGCGTACGATTCCGGCGCAGTCTATAAGCCCCTTTCGTTGCAGATATCGCGCGAATATTTTGGCAACTCGTATATGTACGTTCTCGAACCGCAGGATGTATTGCTGAATGGAGGCATAAAAGTTTCTCTGGCAAAACCGATTAATCAGACTTCATACCGCCGGACCGGATTGTATTCAAGGACAAACCGCGGTTGGGTATTTCAAACCGATTCCCTAGACTCGGAGCATAATTGCTACACAACGATATTCACCAGAACCCTCGGAGATGTCGCCGTGCTTCACGATGAACAACCGCCCAGCATCGGCCGGCTTCGGGTGATTCCGAAAAAAGGCACGGTTAATGTTGCATTCCGTTATTACGACAACCTATCGGGTTTCGATCCTGATGGCGTCAGGATCACTATCGATGGTCGGTTGGCAATCCCTGAAATCGATGGCGAGCATCACTTGGTAACCTGCGTTCCGGATTTCGAGCTTGCTCCTGGCAAGCATCTCTTGAAAATTGCCATGAAGGATATGGCAAAGAACGAAACATCTATCGAGCGAGTGTTTAAGTCACGATAAGTTAATTTCGTAAGGCAATCCGCCAAAGGCGGATCAGCTTGACTTCATAGGGACAAGCTAAAGCTTATCCTACGTTTGACCAACTAAAATGAGCGAACTTTCCAAAGCATATAATCCAAAGGAAGCGGAAGAGAAATGGTATCCGTTCTGGGAAAAGAGCGGATTCTTCCACGCCACTAGAGGTTCGAAGAAA
>DATGFY010000221.1:0-6939 GCA_035308785.1 Bacteroidota bacterium
AGGATAATCGGAAAAATTCATCGCACTTGACGGATATCCGGCACTACAGCGTTATCCATCTTGCCGAAAATTTTCATTACGAACAAGAACATTCTCTCCACGTTGCCGAATTGGCGCTCAAGATATTTAACCTTACGAAGAAACTTCACGGCCTTGGCGATGAAGAGCGCCAGTACCTCGAAGCCGCCGCCATCCTCCACGAAATCGGCCTCTACATATCCCACGCGCAGCACCACCGGCATGCGTATTATTTGATACGCAATTCCGAGATGTTCGGCTTTACCGAAAACGAGAAAGAAATCATTGCCAACGTTGCGCGCTACCACCGCAAAAGCTATCCCAAACTGAAGCACGAGAACTTCGCCAGCTTAGATCCCGACGAGCGCGAAGTCGTCCAAAAACTTTCCGCCATTCTCCGTATTGCCGATGGCCTCGACCGCACTCACGCCTCAGTTGTGAAGGAGGTGGGTGTAAAGAAATCCCGCAAGTCGCTCACGTTCCTCGCCCGCCACAATAAACGCACCGCCGCCGATTTAGAACTCTGGGGCGCCGAACGTAAAAAAGAGCTATTCGAAAAAACCTTCGGCGTGAAAGTCCAAATCAAAACCAAGGCCGGCAAGTAATCCCCAAGTCAATTAGTCATTGCGAGGCGCACCGGAGACTTGCCCGCCGAAGGTGGGCGGAGTCGGCGGGACAACGCGGCAATCCCCATCTCGATCTCGTCATTGCGAGGCGCACCGTCAACGTAGTTGACGGGGCAACGTGGCAATCCCGGTGTCAGTCTGCAAGAACTGCGTCCCAAGAATTCGTGTCATTCCCGCCCAAGAGGGAAACCATCGACGTTCGTTCTTTTTCTCGCTCCCACGCTCCTGCGTGGGAGTGTGCTTTGGGACGCTCCCGCGTCCCCCGACGCAGGAGCGTCGGAGCAACGCATTCCCACGCAGGAGAGTGGGAACGAGTTCAAAGGGAAACCATCGACGTTCGTTCCTTTCTTTCCATTTTGCTCCGCCTCCGGCGGATTCCATACTCTTGAAAAAAAACATCTTTTTATTCTATGCCTATCCTCTGTAATATCTTGTAATTAGGCCTGAAAAAGTGCGAAAAAAATAGGGGGTTTTTGATCACTTTTAGTTCATTTCTTCTATAACTCTTTATACCATAGCGACTTGCGGGTGCACGTTTTTGGGGTATTCATTCATTCTCGTTCCCGCGCTCATTCATGGGAATGCGCCCGCGTCCCTTGACGCGATAGCGTCAATTTTCCCCCAGACATTTTCTCGCTCCCCGGCAGATATATGAAAACAAATATGAACGTTAAACATCGCGTAATCCTAACACCTAACCACCATTACCTCTGATATACCCCGTATAGGGTATATACACTTCCTAACCTGAATATCCAAGTAAAGAAATTGTAAAGCGAAAAAGCCGCGAAGAGGAAGTCCAGTCTGCATTTTTCCTCATTTCTCGCTCCCACGCTCCTGCGTGGGAGTGTGCTTTGGGACGCTCCCGCATCCCCCGACGCAGAAGCGTCGGAACTACGCATTCCCACGCAGGAGCTTGGGTAGGAATTACGTAGGGCAAGCTTCAGCTTGTCCATGCCGCAGGCATATATCATCCATCGAAAAACGACAAGCTGAAGTTTGCCCTACCTTTTCCCCTGCATTTTTCCCTCTTTTTTCGTATATTTAATGACTTAATTATCTCATTTCTCCGCCGGAGAAAGCAATATCCGAGAAAGCAAATCGATCACCCAAGACAGAAAAAATGAAACTTCCCAAATTTATCAACGAGGCATACACAGATTTTAGCAAACCCGCCAATCGCCGGAAACAGCAGGATGCGATTGCGAAGCTGGAGGCCGAACTCGGCAAAGAATATCCCAATATTATCGGCGGGAGGAAGGTAACATCGAAAGAGAAGTTTAACTCGATCAATCCCTCAAAGTCTGCGCAGGTTGTGGGCGTCTTTCAAAAAGGCACCAAGGACGATGCGCAGAATGCCCTCGACGCGGCCCTCGAAGCTTTTGAAACGTGGAAAAACGTAACCCCCGAGAAGCGCGCGCAACTACTTGTGAATGCCTCCAAGATCATGAAGAAGCGCCGCTTCGAGCTGAATGCCGTGGAGGTTTTCGAGGTCGGAAAATCGTGGATGGAAGCAGATGCCGATGTTGCCGAGGCGATCGATTTCTGCGAGTTTTACGCGCGCGAAATGCTTCGCTATGCCGACGCAAAAACGGCCGTCCAACTTCCCGGCGAACACGATGAGTTGACATATCTTCCCCTCGGTGTGGGCGTTGTTATCCCGCCGTGGAATTTTCCGTTTGCGATTCTTGTCGGCATGTCAACGGCCGCAGTCGTTACCGGCAATACAATCGTGCTGAAGCCCTCGAGCGATTCGCCGCTGAACGGATACAAGTTTATGGAGATCATGGAAGCGGCCGGAATGCCTCCCGGTGTGATTAATTTTGTGGCCGGCCCCGGCGCAGCAGTCGGCGATACGCTCGTCATGCATCCGAAGACGCGGTTCGTTGCGTTTACGGGATCGAAAGAAGTCGGCATCCACATTAACGAGGAAGCGGCAAAGGTTCGCCCCGGCCAACGCTGGCTCAAGCGCGTTATCGCGGAAATGGGCGGGAAGGATTCGATCATCGTCGATCGGGAAACCGATCTCGCGGTAGCCGCAAAAGCGGTTACGGTGTCTGCATTCGGGTTCCAGGGGCAAAAGTGTTCGGCCTGTTCGCGCGTCATCGTTGATGAAAAAGTCTATGATGAATTCGTTCCCATGCTCGTGCGCATGGCGGATGATCTTACCGTCGGTCCGGCGAAGACGCAAGAAAATTACATGGGCCCGGTTATTAACCAGCGCTCGTTAGATAACATCCGCCGCTATATCGATATTGCTCAGAAAGAGGGCGGACGGCTGGCCGCGGGCCGCGTTGAGGTTTCCCACGCAGGGTACTTCGTCCGCCCGACGATCATTGCGGATGTTGCGCCAACTGCAACCATTGCCCAGGAAGAAATCTTTGGCCCCGTGCTTGCCGTGATCAAAGCAAATGATTTTGATCATGCTCTCGAAATTGCCAACAACACGGAATTCGGTCTCACCGGCGGGGTCTTTACCCGCAATCCCAAGAAGCTTGAACAAGCCAAGAAAGAATTCTTCACCGGCAATCTTTATCTTAATCGCAAATGCACGGGCGCGATGGTTGGCGCGCATCCGTTCGGCGGCTTCAACATGAGCGGCACCGATTCCAAAGCCGGCGGGCAGGATTATCTGTTGTTGTTCCTGCAGGCCAAGTCGATTGCGACGAAGATAAAGTAAGTGCGAAGTTCGAAGTAAAAACCGTTATGTGTCATTCCCGCGAACGCGGGAATCCAGCTTGCCCGGCCAGCAATTGGGACGGGGCGTCTTTGCTCTTAAATTGCAAGAACTCTCCCCATCCCCTCTCTTAAAAAGAGAGGGGCGCGATATTTGTTTGGTAGTCGCAACCTTCAGGTTGCGTTTAGTTTTTTGATTGCAGATTACTCTGGATTCCCGCGTTCGCGGGAATGGCACCAGATTACATAATTTGTTTATTCAACGATTAATTCTTTAGGACATTCACGTGAAAATCCACGAATATCAAGGCAAAGAAATTCTCAAAAAATTCGGCGTACCGGTTCCTCAGGGCGCGCCAGCATTCTCCGTCGATGAAGCGGTGCAGGTTGCCCAACGGCTCGGCGGTAGCGTATGGGTCGTAAAGGCGCAGATCCATGCCGGCGGCCGCGGCAAAGGCGGCGGTGTGAAAGTTGCCAAGTCACTCGATGAAGTCCGTTCGTACGCCTCGCAAATCTTGGGGATGACGTTGGTAACCCACCAAACGGGACCTGAGGGCAAAGTCGTAAAGCGCTTGCTCATCGAACAGGGCATATCGATTGCCAAGGAGTTATACGTTGGTATTACGCTGGATCGCGCGCGTTCACAGAATGTCGTGATGGCATCCACCGAGGGCGGCGTGGAGATCGAAAAAGTCGCAGCGGAAACACCGCATCTCATTCTGAAGGAAGCTGTCAATCCCACAATTGGTTTCCGCGATTTTCAGGCGCGCAAATTGGCGTTCGGTCTCGGCCTTTCCGGGGATGCGTTTAAAAACTGTGTAAAGTTCCTCGTAGCATTGTACAAGGCATATATTGAAACTGATGCCTCGCTCGCTGAGATAAATCCGTTGGTCATCACAACAGATGGAAACGTTCTCGCGCTCGATGCGAAGATGAATTTCGACGACAACGCCATCTACCGCCATCCCGAAATCGCCGCAATGCGCGATCCCGATGAGGAAGCGCCGCTGGAACTCGAAGCATCCAAGTATAATCTGAATTATATCAAGCTCGATGGCAACGTCGGCTGCATGGTAAACGGTGCCGGCCTTGCGATGGCGACCATGGACATCATCAAGCTTGCGGGCGGTGAGCCGGCCAACTTCCTCGATGTCGGCGGCGGCGCAAACGTGGAAACCGTCTCCAACGGCTTCCGCATTATCCTTTCGGATAAAAACGTGAAAGCGGTGCTCATTAATATCTTCGGCGGCATCGTCCGCTGCGACCGCGTTGCCAACGGCGTGATCGAAGCTGCAAAGCGCGTTGCAATCAATATTCCGGTCGTCGTCCGTCTCGAAGGCACCAACGCCGTCGAGGCGCGCGAAATCCTCGCCAAGTCCGGATTGAATTTCGCCGTGGCGCGAAATTTGCAAGATGCAGCGCAAAAAGTAACCAGTGCCATCCGTAATTAGTCAGCCAGTTTTTCCCCTCCTCTCGGAGGAGGGGATGTACCATCCCATCGGGATGGTACAGGGGTGGTCTAAGCATTGATCGCAAGATCCCAGATTAGAATTAAATTCGACAATCTATTTCGATATTTCCTATGAACAAAATTACCTCAGTCGAAGAATTTACAAATCCCTACACCAAGCGCATCCTCGGCAACATCCTCAATCAGGACCCGATGGCAGTATTGAAATCTACCCCCAAGCGTCTCGCCAAGGCCGCAAAGGGATTGACAAAGAAACAGATGTCAACCCCTCCCGCTCCCGGCAAGTGGACTATTGCACAGATCATCAGCCATTTCTGCGACGCCGAACTGACCATGAGCTATCGCATCCGCATGGCAGTGGCGCAATCGGGCGCGAACATTCAGGCATATGATGAAAACAAATGGGCTGATGCCCTCCGCTACACCGGTGGAGATGTCCATCAGAAGCTTGAGACGTTTATTGCGAATCGCAGCATGAATGTGTGGCTTCTATCATCGCTTTCCAGTGAAGAGCTTGAGCGCTTTGGCATCCACGAAGAGCGCGGCAAGGAAACAGTCGAGCGTATGGCGCACATGCTTGCCGGTCACGATGTGAACCATGTGAAGCAGGTAGAGCATATCCGCTCGCTGGTTGCGGTAAAGCGAAAAGCTTCGCCCAAAAGAAAATCCACACGCAGAAAGAAATAGATCTGAGGTGAAACTAAACGACACCTACGAGCCGGTAATCGGTCTTGAGGTGCATGCGCAACTCCTGACCGCATCGAAGGCATTTTGTTCCTGCTCGGCGAAGTTCGGCAACCCGCCGAACACCAATGTTTGTCCTATCTGTCTCGGGATGCCGGGCGTCCTGCCTGTCCTTAACAAAAATCTTGTCGAATTCATCATCCGCATGGGGCTCGCGACTGGCTGTACGATTGCCGAACGCTCCATCTTCGCCCGCAAAAACTACTTCTATCCCGATCTCCCCAAGGGCTACCAAATCTCCCAGTACGAAGAACCGATTTGCACCGGTGGCTTCGTTGAAATCGAATTCGAAAACGGCACGCGCAAGCGCATTGGTATCACTCGAATTCACATGGAAGAAGATGCAGGCAAATCGATCCACGACCAAGGGTCCGATACTTTCGTCGATCTCAACCGTTGCGGCGTGCCGCTGATTGAAATTGTGAGCGAACCGGATATTCGTTCTGCAAGGGAAGCCTCACTCTATTTACAAAAGATCCGCCAGATTGTTACCTACCTCGGCATCTGCGATGGCAACATGGAGGAGGGGAGTCTGCGCTGCGATGCAAACGTATCGGTAAGGAAAAAAGGAACGGAAAAGTTCGGTACCAAAACCGAATTGAAAAACATGAACTCATTCCGTTATGTCGAACGCG
The DNA here is from genome assembly GCA_035308785.1 of Bacteroidota bacterium. Classification (GTDB taxonomy): domain Bacteria; phylum Bacteroidota; class Ignavibacteria; order UBA10030; family SZUA-254; genus DATGFY01. Next base: position 6,171 of record DATGFY010000221.1, read on the forward strand.
CGATCGAATACGAAGTTAACCACCAGATACAGCTTCTGGAAGATGGCATTCCGGTGCAACAGGAAACGCTATTGTGGGATGCGAACCAAAACGTCGCCATTCCGATGCGGAGCAAAGAAGAGGCCCACGATTACAGGTATTTTCCGGATCCCGACCTTGTCCCGGTTATCGCCGATAAGGGTTGGGTTGAAAAAATTCGAGCAATACTCGTCGAACACCCAACCTCGCGCCGCGACAGGTTCATTTCAAAACTTGGCTTGCCCCGCCATGATGCCGATCTGCTTTCTTCCGAGAAGGGTTACGCCGATTATTTTGAGCGCACGCTCGAACAGCTCGATCCTTCAATCAAGGATCGTGCAAAGCTGGCAAGCAATTGGGTGATGACCGACGTCCTCCGCGTCGTCGGCGAGCAGAAAATCAACATCGACGATTTCCCGATCGCCCCTGAAAATCTTGCGAAAATGATCGCACTTATCGCCGATGGCACCATTAGCAGTAAAATTGCGAAAGAGGTTTTTGAAGAGATGCTGAAATCGAACGAAGATCCGAAAGCCATCGTCCAGAAAAAGGGTTTGATCCAGCTTTCAGATCCCGCGGCAATCGGCAAAGTCATCGATGAGATCATCGGCGCAAACGCCGCGCAAGTGGAGAAGTTTAAAGCGGGGAACGAAAAAGTATTCGGCTTCTTCGTCGGTGAAGTGATGAAAGTCACCAAAGGCAAAGCCAACCCAAAAATTGTCAACGACCTCCTGAAACAGAAATTGACCCA
>DATGFY010000222.1:0-2609 GCA_035308785.1 Bacteroidota bacterium
ATTATTAATGTACCAATTTTTGCGATAGAATCCATTTCAGCAAATGTCTTCGATCTGTACGAGAAAGGCGCTGGATTCCCGCTAGAAACATGCGGGAATGACACGCGGGGAGGAATGAGAAAGTTTCCGTACCATTGCCACGAGCTTTAGCTCGTGGATAGAGAACAGGTTGAATGAGGGACTTTAGTCCCAGAATTCTTCAGTCCTCCGTCCTCCCACCCAGATACTTCGCCAGAAAATTCTCAGCCGCTTCGTAGAACTTGAGACGGTTTTCGGGTTTGGCGAAGCCGTGCCCTTCATCGGGAAACAACAGATACTCTACCGGTTTATGCTTTTTCTTCAAAGCGGCAACAATCTGCTCGCTTTCGGATTTCTTGACGCGCGGGTCGTTGGCGCCCTGCGCAATCAAGACCGGAATAGCGATCTTGCCTGCACTGAATAATGGCGACCGCTCTGTCAACATTTTCTTGTCCTTCACGGGATCGCCGATGCGCGCATACATCAGTTGTTTCATCGGCTCCCAATACGGCGGGATCGTTTTCAAGAGCGTCAGCAAATTACTCGGGCCGACGATATCGACCGCGCAGACATATTGTTTTGGCGTAAACGCAGCCCCTGCTAACGCTGCATATCCGCCGTACGATGTGCCGAAAATCGCAACCTTGCTTGGATCCACCATCCCTTGATCGACAACCCATTGCGTGGCATCGATCAAATCTAGCTGCATTTTGCGGCCCCATTCTTTATTGCCCGCATCGAGGAATGATTTTCCGAAGCCCGTCGAGCCGCGGAAATTTACTTGCAGGACCGCGTAGCCGCGGTTCGCGAGCCACTGCACTTCAGGGTTAAAGCCCCACGTATCGCGCCCCCACGGTCCGCCATGCACAAGCACCACCATCGGGAGAGAATCGGGTGACACGCCAGCCGGCAATGTCAGGTATGCGTGCAGCGGAGTTCCATCGCGCGCGGGGCAGGAAATCGGCTCGGTGTTCGCCAGCACGTACTTCCCGAGTGCGGGCCGGTCGTAAAACAAAAACGTCACGATATGGTTCTTGTGATCGTACAGATAGACCGGCGAGAGATTCGCATCGATCGTGTAGCCGACAAGCCAGAGCGAATCGTTCCGGTCGCGGTCGAGAATCTGAAAATCGCCTCTCGACTTCACGTCGAGCAAACCGATATACCGCTCCATGGAAGTATCGAGCGCCTTCCATTCGTTCCGTTCTTTATAAAATGATACGGCCTCGGCGGCATGAGTTGTCGGATGAATCAAGACGTCGTTCACGTCATAAAGAGAATCGGAAGCGAGCATCTTCGTTCTTCCGTTAGAGATTGCAATCTCGACAAGGTGCGACGTATTAGATGTGCGCGCATCGGCGGCATAGATTGAATCTCCCGCCGGAGTGAACCCGTAAATTGTGGGCATCCCGTTGTTGGGGGTCCAAACGGCAATCGGCCGCCAGTCGGCCTGTGCACTATCCCGAACACGGAGAAGATACCCGCCCTCTGTGCTCTGCGCCAGCGCCGCACGGATAACGAATGCATGATCGACATACCATTCAAGGACGTCTCCCGGATTTGTCACAAGCAATGTTTCTTCGCCTGTGCCGATATCGATGCTATACGCATCATGGACGCGCGGATCGCGAAGGTTCATCCCGATGATTATTTTGTTTGGCGCAACCGGGCTGCGGCGGATAATGCGCACTTGAACGCCGGGATGCGGCGTAAGGTCCTTGTCTTTCCGGGTTTCGATATCAACGGCATGGAGATGCCAGTTTTCATCGCCGTTAATATCTTGCAAATACAACAGACGCTTGCTATCCTCCGCCCACAAATATTGCCGGATGCCCCGTCCGGTATCAGCAGTAAGCAGGGTATCGGTCGCGAGACTATCGCTGCCGCGGAACCACAGATTCATCACCCCGTTGGATGGGGCGAGAAACGAGATCCATTTCCCATCGGGAGAAATTCGCGCCATGGCGCGTTCGGGATTGCCGAAGAGCAGCTTGCGCCGGATCAGCGGAGGCAAATCGGCGCGGGATCGAGCGGGGAGCGCTGCCATGAAAAACGCAATCAGGAGCAATGCTCCAAGGACACGTTCAGGCGAAAACATCGGCAGCAAAGTTATTCGAACGTTCATCAGCCTCTCATCAATTCATTGAAGTGATTGGAGAATTCTGCGAGCTTCTTATCGACACGATCATGAACGGAACCGGTCGGGAATGAACCGTCGGCTTTTCGTTCGCCGGCGGCGATCCCCGTCAGCAGCTCGATGCCCTCATCGACCGTCCGAATCGCATAAACGAAGAATTTCTTCCGGCGGACCGCCTCGACAATATTGTGACGGAGCATCAGCTCTTCCACGTTCTGGTGCGGGATAAGAACGCCCTGCGTACCGGTCAATCCCCGGGCGTTGCAGATATCGAAGAACCCCTCGATCTTTTCATTCACGCCGCCGATCGGCTGGATTTCCCCGCGCTGGTTGACCGAACCGGTTACCGCAATATCTTGACGCAGCGGAATTCCCGCCACGCTTGAAAGCAGGGCATAGACTTCCGAAGATGAAGCGCTGTCGCCATCAACGCCCCCGTACGATTGTTCGAACG
>DATGFY010000223.1:0-4155 GCA_035308785.1 Bacteroidota bacterium
TGACTGCGGCCGATATCTGCATCTATACGAATAATAATATCAGCATCGAATCGTTGTAATCGATTCACGAAGAGGATTATCAATGAAAAAACTAAAGAAAACTTCTACGCACGATTTGACTCCGCGGGAGATCGTCCGGGAATTGGATCGGTACATCATTGGCCAGCAGGCAGCCAAGAAATCGGTCGCCATTGCGATCCGCAATCGTTGGCGGCGGCTTCATACCCCTGAACATCTGCGCGAAGAAATCATGCCGAATAATATTATCATGATTGGGCCTACCGGCGTGGGGAAGACCGAGATAGCCCGCCGGCTTTCGAAACTTGTTGATGCCCCGTTCATTAAAGTTGAGGCATCGAAGTTCACCGAGGTCGGTTACGTCGGCCGCGACGTCGAATCGATGGTGCGCGACTTGACCGAATTTGCCGTCAATATGGTGAAGACCGAAAAGGGTGCCGAAGTTCAGGCCAGAGCCGAAATACTCGCGGAAGAACATATCCTCGATATTCTTGTTCCGCCGGTCCGGAAACCGAAGCCGTCGGAGATCAAAGTGTCCGGCGACCCGGGAAACGACGAAGGCGAAAACGCTTCAACCAGAGAAAAATTCCGGGAGAAGTTGCGCAAAGGTGAACTGGACACTCGAACAATCGAACTCGAGGTTACCGCACAGCAATTTCCCTCAATGCAGGTCATTGGTCCGATGAATCTGGACGATATGGGCGTCAATATCCAGGAGATGTTCGGAAACCTGATTCCAAAGAAATCGAAAAGGCAGAAACTTACGATTCCTGAGGCGAAGATAATTCTCACGCAGGAAGAAGCCGCGAAGCTTATCGACATGGACGCTGCGGTACGTGAAGCGATCGATAAAGTTGAAAATTCGGGCATCATCTTCATCGATGAGATTGATAAGATCGCCGGCAGTCCATCCCAATCCGGCGGGCCCGATGTTTCACGCGAAGGCGTTCAGCGCGATCTACTCCCAATCGTTGAAGGATCGAATGTCTCGACGAAGTACGGAATGGTGAAAACGGATCATGTTTTGTTTATTGCATCCGGGGCGTTTCATGTTTCCAAGCCGTCCGACCTGATCCCTGAGCTTCAAGGGAGATTCCCAATTCGGGTTGAATTGAATAGCTTAACTGAGGAAGATTTTGTGAAGATCCTTACGATTCCCCAGAATGCATTGTTGAAACAGTATGCCGCTCTGTTGGAAACCGAGAATGTGAAATTGGAATTCACGCCGGACGGAATAACCGCAATCGCCCGGACAGCATCAGAAGTGAATGAACAAGTCGAGAATATCGGCGCACGTCGCCTCCACACAATTTTGACGACACTGCTTGAAGAAGTTCTCTTCGATGCGCCGGATGTTTATTCGGGGAAAACGATTACGGTGACAAAAGAAATGGTCAATGAAAAACTCAGCAGCATCGTCCGCAATCGAGACTTAAGCAAGTATATTTTGTAGCCTTCCGCCCGGTAGTATCTCTTTTCAAAAATACCGTGTCATTCCCGCCTTGTCCGCCGGCTTTTTGGCAGAATGTTTCTGGCGGGAATCCAGCGCCTTTTTAGAGTAAGACACCTCCATCTCTTCTTCTCCTTGTGGATCCAGGAGAAGAATCTTCGGTTATATCCTTATCACCGTTTCCACTGCGAGCGAAAGCAGATGGAACGTGCTTGGGTTCGCAAGAACCCCGATGCTTTCCGTACCCACGTTAATCGCCAGCACATGTAAATCCAGCCCGAATCCGGCCGCCCAGTTGAATCCATCTTCTCCGCCCAACGATACGCCGGTGCGAAGAGGGAGGAAGGGAATTATCCGCCATTCCACGCCTGTTGCAAAGCGCGGCGTGGTGGTATTCCCCGGAGAATGATTGAATCCCTGCATGTACTGAAAGGTCAACATCATCTCGCCGGGGAAGAAGCCGATGAAGGGCAGATTATCGAGTTGCATTGCGCCGCCAAGTCGGAGGGCGGTCGGCAACGGCGTCGAGAAACTGCTGACCGGCACCTCGTTACCATTGAACGCCTGCTTCACCGTATCGTATTGCTGCTGATTCGTAGGATTGGTTACAGTCAAGCTTGTCCTGATCACGCGCTCTCGCGCGTTCTCTGTCCAATTAATCGAACCCAGATCCGTTAAGCTGAACCCCGCGCGGAATCCGCGGAACATTTCGCCGGAAATTCCAAGATCGACTCCGATGCCTTGTCCCGCCGGCGATGGGAGAGGGGAGAACGACGCGGAACTTTCGCTGATATTATCCGTTGTGGAACGGAACATTGCAAAATCAAAATTCTCGTTAAGTGAATAGCCGCCGCCCGGGAGAACCTTGTTGCCGAACGATGCATTGTAATGATCCGTTATGAGCGCTCCATATCCATTAACAAATTTCACCGTCACACCGGCAGCAAAGTCGTCCAAGATTTTGATCGGAATTTTATGCGCATAACTTACAGCGTATTCGCGGATATACCATGCATTCATGGCGGTGCCGTTGAGATTATACGTCGATCCGAGTGAATCCAGCCCGTAGAAGAAGAACCGCATGTAATCCTTCGGAATGTAAAAATCGAATGTCGCACGGTCGGTAATGGTAAAAGCAACGTCGCCGAAATCGTCATTGTGAATCGTCATCCCGAGCAATCGAAACTCAAAATCGGTGTGAATCTCGCCGACTCCGCTGGGAAAGGCATTGAGGATGGTGTTCTTGTCGGCGTCCGTGAGATATTTCGATACGCGTACCCCTGCGCTATCCACACCGGTAAAATAATTCTCGTAGTCGCCGTATGAGAGAAAATTTGCGCCGAAACTGAATCCGAACGGAACGAGAGCAAATGTGAAATCGGGCGGAGTTTCCCGGACGCCGGTGAATGAATTTGGCACGATATATTCTTCGCCTGCCTGATCGCGCAGCCCTTTCGATGTCGAAAGCCGGAAATTTTCTTTCGTTTGAAGATGCGCTCCTACGCCGACGCTCGATGCCCAAATATCGTGGTAGCCATCGGATGAGATTTTGAGGTGATAGGTACCCGCTCGTAAGTTATCGATTTCGTATCTCCCGTCGGCGTTCGTTGTTGTTGACATATAAATGCCGGGGATATACACAACCACGCCCATGATGCCGTCGCCGGAAAGGTCATCGACAACTCGTCCAATAAGTTTTCCCATTGCGTCGGTGGTAGTATCGTACACCGGTCCGGAACTGTCGATAGCAACTTTAGAGACGAGGCTGGTCGTATCGAGAGGGCTCCTGCGGCCTATTGTCGGGAAATACTCAACACCCTTTCCGGTATGAGGGAGGACAAGATTGGCGGGATTATTTCCTATTGCTTCGATGCCGCGGGAGTTCGCGACCCCTGAGCGTCCCATGCCGAGCGTGATCGCGCTGGTGCGTTCGCCTGTTGCGAAACTTGCAGAACTGCAGAGGAGCATCGCACAAATGAGGAGACGCGAGCAGGCCGAAAAAGATAATCGTGTGGTCATGGCGGTCGTCCTCACTTATTCTTAAGTTTATCGGGGTTTACATTGAATACGATATTCCCCCACATGCGTATTCTTACCGATTGCGTTGAATCGAGCGCAGCAACCCCGCTGCTGGTGTTGAGCGAGAGGTTGACGATCATTTTATTCGCCTTCCCGAATTTCGATGTGTTCGATCGGGTTAGGTAGATCGTGGAAGTCAATGCCGTGTCGCTGGCGTTTATGCGCACCCTCCCAACGCTGTCCGGAGGGAGGATCACGGATGTTACAGGTGGAATGGCCGTAGAATCGACGCGAATGAATGTTGTCGAAAGGACCAAGTCGAATGGTATCGAATTCTTGAACGAGAAATTGAATTTTCCTGAGATGAGCGAGTTCAATAGATCGGGATCGATCGTTTGCCCTCCATTCTGCGAATTCCCAATATCAAGTGTATCGGCAAAGAGCCCGTTGTATATTCCCACGCTGAGGGGGAACACGATGCCGGCGCTGGCGTACATGTGCATCGTATCGTTGATGGTGGCAATTTCACCGGCAGCATACCTGTCCGGAGGATCGATGACAATGTTCCCGGAGAGAAGCATCGAATCGGGTTCGTTGTTCGGAAACGAAAGCAGAAAGTTTCTTATCTGAGCCGAAACGAAACTAAACGTATCGGGTTGTCCCGGAAT
>DATGFY010000224.1:0-8490 GCA_035308785.1 Bacteroidota bacterium
ATCCCCAGACGCGCGCGATTGCCATTCCGCATATTACCTGCACCATAGGGCAAGTGTTTCCCGTGAAGGAGATCGCAAAACTCGGACACGACAAAGGGTTGTGGGTGTTCTTCGATGGCGCGCACGGACCGGGAACTACGATGCTCGACCTGCACGACATGGGCTGCGATTTCTATGCATCGTGCGGCCACAAATGGATGCTCGGCCCGCACGGGACGGGCTTCGTCTATGTCAAGAAGGAGATGCTTGACGTTCTCCGCCCGCAATGGGTCGGCGCGTACAGCGATCTTGGGTGGGATCTAACTGTTTCACCGCCGGAATTTAAGGGCTATGTGCCCACCGCGCACCGTTTCGATTTCGGAACGCAGAACGCCGCCATCTATATCGGCCTTGCCGCAGCGGTGGATTTTCTCTATTCGATTGGCATGGACAACATCGTTGCGCACGGCAATGCGCTGGCAACGCATTTGCAGCAAGAACTGTTGAAACTCGGCGACAAAGTGGAGATGCTCACGCCTACCGAAGACAAGTCGCGCGGATTTGTTGTCGGCTTCCGGATGAAGAACATGGACTACCAGAAATTCGGCGAGCTTGCCACCAAAAACAACTTCCGCATCCGGCTCGTGGGTGAAAGCCATCTGAACTCGATTCGCATTTCGACGCACGTGTACAATAATATGGCGGAAGTGGATAAGTTTGTGGCGCTAGTGAAGAGCGCGTAAAGTGCGAAGTGCGAAGTTCGAATATGAAGAATATTCGGTGGATGAGGTTTGTCATCCTGAGCGTTAGCGAAGGATCTCCCACATCCGAGGGATCAATTACCGGCGGAGATTCTTCGCTTTGCTCAGAATGACAATCATCACAAGATAATTCATCAACATAATCATCAATCGAAAATTAACAATGCCCGATAACCTAAACAACGCTGTCGCCAAAGCATACATCACCTACTCCCGCAACCGCTTTCTCAAGGAGTACTACCCCCGTATAGAACAATGCGTGAACTCTCTTTCGGAGGACGACGTGTGGTGGCGGGCGCATGAGACCGATAACAGCATCGGAAATTTGATCTTGCATCTTACCGGCAACGTCCGTCAGTGGATTGTGTCCGGCATCGGCGGGGCGGAGGACAAACGCAATCGGCCCAAGGAATTTGCGGAGCGGGAGCATCTGTCCAAGTCGGAAATCCTTGCGCGGATGAAAGAAACATTGTTGGAGGCCGACAAGGTACTGGCGGAGTTCGATGTTTCCAAGATACTCGAAGTCAATCATATCCAGCGTTACGACGTTACGTACCTGGATGCGATCTCGCACGTCGTAGAGCATTTCGCCCAACACACCGCCCAGATCATCTACATTACGAAGTTACGGACAGGGAAGGATATGAAGTTTTATGATTTATGAGTAGCGCGAAGCACGCCCTTTCTAAGGTACGTCATTGCGAGGCGTCCCGTCGACGCAGTTGACGGGACAACGCGGCAACCCCGTTATCAGTTTGCACAATCTTGGCCGCAAGTTTACCGCTACATTCGCAAGAATTTCCAAAGCGCTTCAACCTCTTCACTGAGTAGCTCCCTTTTTTCCCCGGGCTTCAACCCCTCCAAATCCAAATCTAAAATCTTAATCCGCACCAATCGCAGCGTCGGGTGACCGATTGCCGCGGTCATTTTCCTCACCTGCCGGTTGCGGCCTTCGCGGAGGGTAATTTCAAACCATGCAGTCGGTACGTTCTTGCGGAACCGGATCGGAGGGTTACGCGGGGGCAAGTCTGGTTCTGTTGAGAGCAATTGTATTTCTACAGGTAGCGTTTGCTTACCTTCGATGATCACGCCTCGCCTTAACTGCTCCAAACCCTCTTCTGTAGGTACTCGTTCTACTTGCGCCAGATAGGTCCTCGGGTGGGCATATTTCGGCTCCATTAGCAGATGCTTTAGCCGACCGTCATTCGTCAACAACACCAAACCTTCGCTATCCGCATCCAGCCGTCCCGCGGGATAGACATCGTCTGGAAATGGCCCAAAATTCCCCAGTGTTTTCTGCCCCGGATCGCCCGTAAATTGGCATAAAACACCAAACGGCTTATAGAACAAGAAAATTGCTGATTGACGGTTGGCAATTGAGGATTTATTCTTAGTGTCTTTCAAGATCGGAAATCGGCAATTGGCAATCGGAAATCAGTGTTTGGGTGCAAGCATCTGTAGATCGCAAAACCTTCAAAAACGGCATAATTTTGAGGATTAGTAATAAATCGTTGTGACTTAGGGCAAGGGGGTTGACTCCTCGCACAGCCATTTTCGCAATTCCCTACGTATTTTGGGTAGAACAGTAAAAGGAATAATGGTATGAAAATCAACTATCATCTCCCGCTGCTCACGTTTGAAGAGCAGGTTTCGAACCAATACATTCTCCTCGATGAATTGGAGAAGCAGTGCTGGTTCAGTATTGTGGTCATTGGCATGTTCAATCGCGAAGAACTCATTTGCGCGCAATGAAAAGGCACATAAATTTGTTGATTTTCTTATAGGGGGACCGGGCAAAGAGAACTGATCTGTTCAGATTTTTTGGAGCCGGTGTTCGGGTAGATCTCGTTGGCATTCTGGGGAATGTTAATTGCTCTCATATCCGTCGCCGGCTTCTTTTTTTACGATTCTCGCGATTCACTCTCACCATGTTAACGTTGTAGTAATCCAAATAGAAAAGGTGCTGGATTCCCGCCAGAAGCACGCGGGAATGACACCAATGGTATTGGTTTTTTTGAATCGGCAATCGCCAATCGGAAATCGGCAATAATCTCCCTCCACCTTCCACCGCTTTTGTATTTAAGGGATTTCTCCCTATCTTGACGCATGGGAGTACTAAAACCCAAAGCCCTCCATCGCGGCGATGTCATCGGCATTGCAGCGCCTGCCTCTCCGCCCGGATCGGAAGAACTGCTCGCCAAAGGCATTCGCTATCTCGAACGCCTGGGCTACCGAGTAGAACTCGGCTCGCACATTTACCACCGGCACGGCTACCTTGCCGGTTCTGACGATCAGCGGCTCGCCGATCTCCACTCATTGTTTGCCAACCGGAAAGTGAAAGCAATCTTCACCGTCCGCGGTGGATACGGGACGATGCGTATCCTTCCCCGTCTCGATTTCGCGCTTATCAAACGCAATCCAAAAATTTTTGTCGGCTACAGCGATATCACCGCGCTCCAACTTGCGATGTTCAAGGCGCTGCGGCTGGTGACCTTTTCCGGTCCGATGGTTGCCGCGGAAATGGCGGAAGGATTGCGCGGCGAATCAGAAGAACATTTCTGGAGATGCCTCACATCGGTTTCTGCGCCCAAGAAAATCACCATCGCCGCGCGCAAGAAGAGTGTCTTCAGCAAAGGCACCGCGACCGGTAGAATTCTTGGCGGTAATCTATCGATGATCTCTGCGCTGGTCGGTTCGCGCTATTACCCCTCGCCCGACGACCACCTGTTATTGATCGAAGAAGTTGCGGAACGGCCCTACCGCATCGACCGAATGTTCCAGCAGATCGCCCGGACGAACTTCTTCCGAAAAGCACAGGGTATTCTTTTGGGATCGTTCCTCGGCTGCGAACCGGTTCCCAACAGGCCTTCGTTGACCATGAACGAAGTGTTTAATGACTCGTTCCGCGATTGCGCGGTTCCGGTGATGGGCGGGCTTCAATACGGCCACCAGCGCAATACGATGACCATGCCGTTGGGCATCGAGGCAACCATGAATACGGGTAGCGGAGTGCTCGCATTTCTCGAGGGTGGAGTGTCGTAAAAGCATACCAATTTCCCCGTTTTCCTGATCTCAAGGAAAATGTGACATAACCGACCTAATTCCCTCAAATAATTGCAAATTCCTTCAAATATCGTTAAATTTCCTCTACAAATTTCCGGAATAAACATTCTTGTCGGCGCATAGTGAAGCCACATGAATTGAAGGTTGCAGTTTTTGCTTCAGGAAAAGGATCGAACGTACGGGCGCTTCTCGATGCTGTCTCACAGGGAAAAGTTCCTCGCACTCACATCGTTCTTGTTCTCAGCAACAATTCCGCCGCGGGAGCGTTAGCGATTGCGCGCGAACGCGGAATCGCGGCCGTGCATCTCAGCAGGATGCAATTTGAATCGGACGGCCGTTACGAATCTGCGTTGTCCGATTGTCTCCGGTCGCATGGCGCAAATTTTATTGCGCTCGCAGGATATATGAAAAAAATTCCCAATTCGATTGTGCGCGATTTCAAAAATAGAATTATCAATATTCATCCGGCGCTGCTTCCGGCGTTCGGGGGCGAAGGAATGTACGGAGCGCGTGTGCACGAGGCCGTGATTGCAAGCGGCGCGCGCGTTTCCGGAGCAACCGTTCATCTGGTGGATGAAGAATACGACCGCGGATCGGTTGTACTCCAGCGTGAAGTGCCGGTTCTTCCCGGCGATAGCTCCGATACTCTTGCAAAACGAGTCTTGGCAGTGGAGCATGAGATATATCCCGAAGCGCTGCGGTTATTTGCCGAAGACCGGGTGCGGATCGAAAACGGCCGCGTGAGCATTTCCTGATGGATCTGGTCAAGATCCGCCGGGCAATCATTAGCGTGTCCGATAAGTCCGGCGTCGTGGAGTTTGCCAAGAAGCTTGCCGGGTTCGGCGTAGAGATTATTTCGACCGGCGGAACGCTCTCTGCCTTGCATGAGGCGGGGATTCCGGCAAAATCGATTTCGGAGGTAACGAATTTCCCGGAGATTCTCGATGGCCGCGTAAAAACGCTCCACCCGGCAGTCCACGCCGGTTTGCTGGGAATTACCGAGAATCCCGCGCATGAAAAGCAGATGCGCGAACTGAATCTGCAGCCAATTGAGATGGTGGTAGTGAACCTCTACCCGTTCGAGAAAACAATAGCGCAGGATAATACGCCGCTTGACGAAGCGGTCGAGCAAATCGATATTGGCGGTCCATCGATGATTCGTTCGTGTGCGAAGAATTTCCGTGAAAAAACGGTCGTCATCGATCCATCGCAATATGCCGGGGTGATCAGTGAACTTGAGCGCACCGGCGGGTCGATTTCGGCGGGGACGCGGTTTGCCTTTGCAAAGAAAGCATTTGCCCGCACCGCACAGTACGATTCTGTTATCGCGGCCTATCTCACCGATGGACAAGAAACGGCTGCCGGCAAGATGCCCCAACAGTTTTCGGTGAACGTTGCGAAATCCGAGGAGTTGCGCTACGGCGAAAATCCGCACCAGCACGCAGCAATCTATGGAGAGTTCGATTCGTTTTTTGAAAAGCTCCACGGCAAGGAGCTGTCGTTCAATAATATCGCCGATATTCAGGCGGCGGCGGAACTTGCAGAAGAGTTTTCCGAACCGACCTGTGTGATCGTGAAACACTCGAACCCGTGCGGCGTGGGCTCTGCGAAATCGTTGGCGGAAGCATACCGGAACGCGTTCGCCACCGATCCGAAATCGGCGTTTGGCGGCATCGTCTGCGTAAACCGCCCGCTCGATATCGATACGGCGAAGCAGATCGATGCAATCTTTACCGAGGTTGTCGTTGCGCCCGATTTTCCGGCGGATGTCCTCGAGCTGCTCAAGAAGAAAAAAGACCGCCGGTTGGTGCGGCAACGGAAAACAGTAAGCGGCTCGCAGAAATGGAACGTCCGCTCCATTGCGGGCGGATATTTGGTTCAATCGCCCGACCGCGTTACGGATGAGTTTGCGCATCTAAAAGTTGTCACGAAACGCAAACCGACTGAGGCCGAAATGCCATCGCTGAAATTCGCGTGGCGCGTCGCGAAGCATGTGAAATCGAATGCGATCGTCTATGCGCAGGCGGGGCGCACGGTAGGCATCGGTGCGGGGCAGATGTCGCGGTTCGATTCGTCGCGGGTCGCAGCGCAGAAGGCCAAAGAATTTAATCTCCCGCTTGAGGGCGCCGCGGTTGCTTCAGATGCATTTTTCCCGTTCGCCGATGGCTTGCTCGAAGCGGTCAACGTCGGCGCAACGGCAGTTATTCAGCCGGGCGGCTCTGTCCGCGACGAAGAAGTGATCCGCGCGGCGGATGAGCATAACGTCGCGATGGTATTCACCGGCATACGGCATTTTAAACACTGAAAGGTATCATGAGTTTCTTCTCATTTTTTTCCACGGATTTAGCAATCGATCTCGGCACGGCGAACACCCTCATTCACATGAAAGGGCGGGGCATCGTGTTGAATGAACCCTCCATCGTGGCGTTCGATAGGAACACGAAGAAAATCGTCGCCATCGGCAACGAGGCGCGCGAGATGCTAGGGCGCACCCACCGCGATATCCGTACCATCCGCCCGATGAAGGACGGCGTGATCGCCGATTTCGAAATTGCCGAAGGAATGCTGCGCGAATTTATCCGGAAGATTCATTCTAACTGGCTGCCGAGCCGCCGCATTGTTGTCTGCGTGCCGAGCGGGGTCACCGAAGTGGAAAAGCGCGCGGTACGCGATTCCGCCGAACACGCAGGCGCAAAGGAAGTGCATCTCATCGCAGAACCGATGGCTGCGGCAATCGGCATAGGCCTCGATGTGGATGCGCCGATCGGCAATATGGTGGTCGATATCGGCGGCGGCACCACGGAAATAGCTGTCATTGCGCTCTCGGGCATCGTGAACGAGGAATCGATCCGAATTGCCGGCGATGAAATGAATAACACCATTATCCAATTCTTCAAGAAGAACCACAACATTCTCATCGGTGAACGCACCGCCGAAGCAATCAAGTGCGAAGTTGGCTCCGCAATGCCGCTCAAAGAAGAGATTTCCATTATGGTCAAGGGACGCGACTTAGTCAATGGTATCCCAAAGACGACCGAGGCAACTTCTGTTGAAATCCGCGAAGCGCTGAACGAGCCGATCCAGCAAATCGTCGATGCGGTGAAGCTCACGCTTGAACGTACTCCCCCGGAACTTGCGTCCGATATTCTGGACCGCGGCATTATGTTGAGCGGCGGCGGCGCGCTCCTCAAGCAGCTCGATGAACGCTTGCGGCTCGAAACCAGTCTGCCTGTTCATGTCGCTGAGGATCCGCTGACCGCAGTTGTCCGCGGCACCGGCAAAGCGCTCGAAAATTTGGCCCACTATTCCAAAGTCTTGATTAAGACGCGACGATATTAATCGCCGGAGCACGGCAGAGGGTCTTCGATGCACAGATTGTTTACGTTCGTTCGAATTTTCAAAGAGTATGTCGTCTTTATCGGGTTAGTGCTGTTCTCGCTGGCCCTCCTTTCTCTCAACGATAATCACCAGATCCGCGCCATCCGAACGCTGACCGTCGGCGTCATCGGTTTCCTCCAAACTGCCGCCTCTTCCATCCCGAATGTTTTCCAGCTGCAGCATGAGAATCAAGTTCTGCGGCAGTTGAACGTAAACCTTTCCGACGAAGTGAGCCGTCTTCGCGAAGCCCGCCTCGAAAATGACCGCCTCCGCGCCCTTATCGGATTGAAGGAACGCAGTCCGTTCCGGATGGTTGCCGCCGATGTGGTCGGCAAGAATCTCCAAATGCTTCGCAATACCATCACGCTCAATGCGGGGGAAGCTCAGGGTATCAAACCCGATATGCCGATTATTTCGGATGCCGGATTAGTTGGACGGGTGATTGCCACAAGCGCAAATTATTCCATCGGGCAGATTATTCTCAACAAGGATTTCCGCGCGGGTGCGAAGATCCTCCGCACGCGAATCGATTGTATCGTTGCATGGGCCGGAGGTGATGACGTCTTTCTCAAGAATGTGGCGAAAAAGCAGGACGTCAAGGTCGGCGATCAAGTCGTTACCTCCGAATACAGCAGTTTATTCCCGCCCGGGATCGTTATCGGTACCGTTACGGGAATAAAAGAAGGGTCCGGAAGTTTGTTTAAAGATGTTGAAGTTACTCCCGTTGCGGATATGTCGTCGCTGGAACAAGTGTTCATTATCCTGCAAATGCCCGACCCCGAGCGCGAGGCGCTCGAACAGAAAATCTCCGCCGGCCACTGATGAACCGGTACGTTAAATATGCGGGCGGTTCGATTGTGCTTGTGGTGATTCAGTCCACGATCATGCACTTCGTTAACCTCGAAGGTATCGTGCCCGATCTGCTGACAATTTGGATCGTCTATATCGCGCTTATGGAAGGGCAGTTCGAGGCGACGATGTGGGGCTTCGCAATCGGCTTGCTGTTCGATCTGACAACGCATGACTTCATCGGGCTTTCTGCGCTGTCCAAGACGATCTGCGGATTCATCGCCGGGTATTTTTACGGCGAGAACAAAGCCCGGCTGGTCCTCACGAGCTACCGGTTTCTATTAATCGTTTTTTTCGTGTCGATCATTCAGAACATCGTCTATTTCGTCGTCTTCACCCAGGGGTCGGAGATCGGACTCGGGAGAGCGATCTTCGAATTTGGCCTTACCACTACGCTCTACACGGCCATCGTAAGTCTCCTGCCAATTTTTATCTTCACCAGAAGGCCCGCGTTCTCCCA